>JACQMA010000060.1 GCA_016203825.1 Deltaproteobacteria bacterium
ATCATCGTCGATGAGTTTACAGGGCGCCTCATGCCTGGCCGACGGTGGAGTGACGGTCTCCATCAAGCCGTAGAGGCCAAGGAACGCATTCGGATCGAAAACGAAAATCAAACGCTCGCCACGATCACGTTCCAGAATTTCTTCCGCATGTACCTGAAACTTGCGGGCATGACCGGAACGGCCGACACCGAGGCGCCGGAATTTGCCAAGATTTACAACCTCGATGTGCGCGTGATCCCCACGCACCGTGCGATGATCCGGAAAGACCTGGCCGATGTGATCTATAAAACCCACGAGGCCAAATTCGAGGCGGTGATTGCGGAAGTTCGCAAGCGTCACGAGAAGGGACAGCCGGTGCTGGTCGGAACGATCTCGATTGAAAAATCGGAGCGGCTCTCCAAGATGCTCGACCGGTATGGCGTGACGCATCATGTCCTCAACGCCAAACAGCACGACCGCGAAGCGGAGATTGTGGCGCAGGCTGGCCGCAAGGGGGCGGTTACGATTTCGACGAACATGGCCGGTCGCGGAACGGATATCCTCCTCGGTGGCAATCCTGCGTTTCTTGCACGCGCGAAGGTTGGTCCCGAGGCGCCCGATGATGTGTATGTCCAGGAACTTGAGCGTTGTCGAAAGTTGTGTGCGGCGGAACACGATGATGTCGTGAGTGTGGGTGGCCTTCATATTATGGGGACCGAGCGCCACGAGAGCCGACGCATCGATAATCAATTGCGCGGTCGTTCCGGTCGTCAGGGCGATCCGGGAAGTTCACAATTTTTTCTCTCCCTCGAAGATGATTTGCTCCGCATCTTTGGTGGCGAACGGATCCAGCGCATCATGGAACGTATGGGCATGCGCGACGATGAAGAGATCCAGCACCCGTGGCTCACGCGTGCCATTGCGAATGCCCAGCGTCGCGTCGAAGGACACAATTTCGAGATTCGCAAAAACTTGCTCGAGTTTGACGATGTCATGAATCAGCAACGCAAAACGGTCTACGGCAAGCGGCGACAGATCCTCGCCGGTGAAAACAACCGCGACCTCGTCCTCGACATGAT
>JACQMA010000065.1 GCA_016203825.1 Deltaproteobacteria bacterium
CGATTCTTTTGCTTGTAGGGGCGGTTCGCGCACCGCCCCTACGATCTTTTTGATATCTTCTTCTGTAATGACACCACCGGGCCCGGTTCCTTTGACCTTGGCGAGATCAACGTTCAATGCTTGCGCCATCGCGCGGACGCGGGGGGATATTTGTACGGGCGACCGGCCGGTCGCCCCTACAACGGCATCACCAAATAATTGATCGGAAATCGCGCCGACAACCGTTGGGGCTTTGGATTCGTTTGTCATAAATGAAACCACGTTTACGGGCGCAGCATGCTGCGCCCCTACTCAATTGTAACCATGACACTACCCACCTTGATGATTTGATTTTCACCAACGTGGCGCTTCGTAATCTTGCCGCTTTTGGGTGACGGGATTTCGACGACCGCCTTGTCGGTCTCGACATCGGCGAGCACATCATCTTCCTTCACCGTGTCGCCTTCTTTGACACGCCACTTCACGAGGGTCCCTTCTTGAATCCCCTCGCCGACATCAGGAAACTTGAAATCGAATGCCATGGTGGTTCTCCTTTAAAATTGCATGACCCGTTCAATCGCCGCGGTCACTCGTGATTCGTCGGGGATATAAAGTTTTTCGGCCTTTGGCAACGGCATCGTGATGTCGTACCCCGTAACCCGCTCAATCGGTGCCTTCAAAGAAAACATCGCCTGCTCGGCCGCAACTGCCGCAATCTCGGCACCGAGTCCGCACTGGCGCGGCGCTTCGTGGACAAGAACAAGGCGTCCCGTTTTTTGAACGGAACTCAACACGGTTTCTTCATCCCACGGTGTGATCGTGCGTAAATCAATCACTTCGGCGTTGATGTTCTTCGCCGCCAATGTTTCCGCAACGCGCACACACAAATGCCGCATAAATCCCCACGCGACGAGTGTTACATCCGCTCCGGCACGAACAACCTCCGCCTTGCCGATGGGAACGGTGTAATGTCCATCGGGAACGTCACCTTTGATCGCGCGGTAGATCCGTTTGTGTTCGAGGAATAAAACCGGATCCGGATCATCGATCGCAGCGAGGAGCAATCCCTTTATGTCATAGGGCGTCGACGGCATCACGGCCTTGAGCCCCGGTGTATGGGCGATGATCGCCTCGGGACTGTCCGAGTGAAGTTCCGGCGCGTGAATCCCGCCACCCCACGGAACGCGCACAACCATCGGCACCGTGAACCGACCACGCGTGCGATTGCGCATCCGGGCGGCATGGGTGATCAACTGGTTGAGTGCGGGAAAGAGAAATCCGTCAAACTGAATTTCGATAACAGGCTTGAATCCATTCATGGCGAGCCCAACGGCCGTTCCCATGATTCCTGCTTCTGCCAAGGGCGTATCAACAACACGCTCAACACCGAATTCTTTTTGAAGTCCTTGCGTCGCGCGAAAGACGCCGCCCAACTTCCCGACATCCTCGCCGGTGATCATGACGCTCGCATCACGCGCCATCGCGACCTTCAACGCATTCGTGATTGCTTCAATGTTCGTGAGCGTTGCCATGGGGATGATGTTCCTTTACTTCTTGAAGTTGCCGATCGAGTCGCGGCGTCATCGTCGCATACATAGAGCAAAAAATATCATTGGGTGTTTGTGCTGGTGTTGATTCGATGGTCGCAACGACCTCTCCCACAAGCTTTTCTGCCTCGGCTTGTATGGTTGTTTCATCGGCATCGGACCACCATCCCTTAGAGAGAAGAAGTTTCCGCAGCCGTTCGACCCCATCGCGCGCCTTCCAGCGTTCGGTCTCGGCCGGGTCTTGATAGAGGCTCGCATTGTCGGCGGTCGTGTGATCGCAGAGGCGATACGTCATGGCCTCAATGAGCGTTGGTCCTTTTCCGCTGCGCGCATTATCCAGAGCTTCGTTCATCACATGGTACATGGCGATCGCATCCATGCCATCGACACAGATGCCGTCGAAGCCATACGCGATGGCCTTTTGGGCAATCGTCTTCGATGCCGTTTGCTTCTCGCGCGGGACTGAGA
>JACQMA010000061.1 GCA_016203825.1 Deltaproteobacteria bacterium
GAACGAGCTTTCTCCGTTATCGGACGCCGGCGGGATCCCTTCAGGAGTTGACGAGCGGATGGTGGGACTATGTCTTTACTCCAATTGAGAGTACGACGTTTTCAGCATCCCTCAATGTTGACCCCGATATTACGACCGCCCAGGTGGGACAGATCCTTTTTTATGGACCGAACCCCGAGGTGGCCACATCGCCGGACTGGGACGACGCCTGTCTCTTTCAGTTCAATCCAGATGCCACTGGCGACGAACGGAGTACACAAATCGCCGACTGTCAGATCGATGTCTGGCAGTACGTCGAAGACCCCGACGACCTCTCAACCCGACGCACGCGCTGTACCGAGACCAAGAGCATGATGGGTGGTGGAAACATCCCCGAAAAGATCCTTCTGGCCGACTTTAACCAAGATGGCTCGAACTACGAAGTCTATGTGGTCGGCGATGTCTTTGAAAAGAAAGAAGGGGAATGGCGGTATGATATGTGTATCGATGAAAATCACTGCACCATCGGTGGAGTACCGAGTTATACCTACGACGGAAATGAACCGGGGTGCACTTCCAATGGAGGAACCTGGAGTACCAATAATGATTGTTTTAATCAGCTCACCGATGCAACGCTTTACACCGTGCTTTCCACGGGCGCAGCGTCCAATGATGAAGCCTGGCGTATCAACGGCCAGTGGTGTCAGCAGCCCGGAGGTGATTGGCGGGATACGTATAGCTCCTTTGCCTGGGTCATTCACGATGACAATGATACGGCATCGGATGAGACCGATGACACGCGTCAAATCCTGCGTTTCTCGGATGACGACGAGATCGTTCGCAATGGATGGGTCATTTCGAACCGCCTGGTCTATTCGGCCTTCAATACGGACGATGGTGCGTACCTTTTGCGTGAAATCCTCTGGACCGATGCCGATGCCGACGATGAGGTCGACACCAATGAAGTGACGAAAGCGACACTGCTCACCGGTATTGAAGTGTATGAGCTTTTGGCCGATCCGCGGTCGAATCATGCCGGGGAATGGTTCTTTAACGGGCTGCGGTTTAGTGATAACCAGTACATCACCGGGACGTTTAACCCTGATGCCGATGATCCCTCGGCGAGCCTGGCCACAGAAGCCGATATAACCGGCCAGATCGAAACCCTGGTTATTGTTCCGGAATTATAAGGGTCGGAAGCAGAATTTACTTGTAAGTCGAGCCTCTTCATTATATAGGCGGCGGCCTTATGACAAACTCCAAAGCCTACATCTTTGACCTGGACGGTACCGTGGTGAACCCCGGAACCGCCATCCCCCGCTGTATCAACTATGCCCTCAAGAAGAACGGGGCTGACACGGTTCCGATCGAGCGCCTCAAGCGCTATATCGGTTTCTCCTTGTCCGAGATCTTCGCTGAAGTCACAGGGCGAAAGGACAAGCGCTTCATTAAAAAGTGCGTTGATTCCTACCGCGAACGTTTCCACAAAGAGGGGATTGCCGAGCATCGCCTGTACCCCGGCATTGTGGGACTTCTGGACGCCGTTGCCTCACGCGGGTCGCTCTACATTGCCTCGACGAAACCACAGGCCTCCTGCGAGATGGTCCTTGACCATTTAGGTATCCGCAACCTCTTCACCAAAACCTATGGTGCCGAACTGACGGGCAAGGCTTCAACGAAATCCGAGGTTTTGAAACTGGTCATGAATAAAGAAGGACTTAAAAACGCAACCGTAATTGGTGATCGTGCGATTGATATCAGTGCGGCGAAACAGTGTCGCTGCAATTCCATTGGTGTCTCATACGGTTACGGGACCAAAGAAGAGCTCACAGCTGCCGGTGCCGATCTCGTCGCCGAGACCGTGGGTGAACTCCGCCAGTGTCTCTTGAACGGCGTGTGAGCGAAAACCGGTCCAAAAAAATTGAAGTCTTAAGACGGCGCCTCCGTGATGCGGAGAGCGCCGTTGTTGCTTTTTCCGGTGGTGTTGATTCGGCGGTCCTTTCGGTTCTCGCGTTTCAAGAGCTTGGAAACCGTATGGTGGCGGCCATGGGAGTTTCGCCCTCCGTTCCCCGTCGTGACCGTGCATTTGCGAACACGTTTTGTCAGCAGCAGGGCATTCCATTTCGCGAAATCGCTACCAACGAGTTTGAAGATCAACGGTACATGTCGAATCCCGCCAATCGTTGTTATTTTTGCAAGTCCGAACTCTACACGAAGTTCGTGTTGCTGGCGGAGGAACTTCGGTTTCGTTATGTCTTTGATGGAACGCTCGCAAGCGACCTTGCCGGGTCTCGTCCGGGTTTTCAGGCCGTGAAGGAACGTGCTCGGGTTGTTGCTCCACTGGTTGAAGCGACGATGACGAAAGAGGACATTCGAGCCATAGCGCGAGACTTGAACCTCGAGGTTGCCGACAAACCGAACACAGCGTGCCTTGCGTCTCGACTTCCCACATTCACCACCGTTGATCCTGACCTGCTGCGTCGCATTGACTCCGCGGAAGATGGGCTCCGCGAACTTGGGTTCAGGCAGGTTCGGGTCCGTCATCATGGTGACGTTGCCCGCGTTGAAGTCGGTCGGGAGGAGCTCTTGACGGCGATGTGCAAGCGAACCGATATCGAACGCAACCTTGTTGAGCTTGGGTGGCGGTTTGTCACCCTGGATATGGCCGGTTATGGATAACAGCTTACTCACGAACATCGCAAACCTTGATGTCGGCCGTCTTACGCGCAACGGTTTCCACGAAGTTGTCTTCGCGGAGGGGAAGGAGATCGACCATCTGCTGCGCATCTGCCGAAGTGTTCTCGATCAAGGTCGAAACCTTTTTGGAACCCGAACCACACCGGACGTCGGCAAGGTCCTCGTCGAATCGATCCCCAAACTCGACTATGACCCCGTCAGCCGAACCTTCCAACTCATTCAACAACCTCTGCCCTTACGTTCTGCAACCCTGGCGATCCTTGCTGCCGGAACGGCCGACATTCCCGTTGCTGAAGAAGCACGCCGAACGGCCCAGTTTTACGGTGTAGAGGCAAAGCGTTTCTACGACGTCGGGATTGCCGGTCTTCATCGTCTGCTGAGTGTCATCGATGAGGTTCGCATGTCTGATTGCGTCATCGCGGTCGCAGGAATGGAAGGTGCGCTCCCTTCGGTTGTCGGAGGACTTGTGAAAACTCCGGTGATCGCGGTTCCAACATCCGTCGGTTACGGAACAAACATGTCGGGACAAACTGCACTCTTCGCGATGCTTACGAGGTGCGCTGAAGGAGTGAGTGTCGTCAACATCGACAACGGTTTTGGTGCCGCATGTGCTGCTCTTCGAATTTTTTCTGCAAAAACTTCAAAAAAAGTTTGACGGACTGGCATCGTTTCCATTATACTTTCCTCTGCTGAAGCAGTTCATCACTTTTCAAGGAGGGGGAAATGGCAAAGAAAAAGAAGAAAAAGGCGACCAAGAGAAAGAAAAAGGGCGCCAAGAGAAAAAAGAAGAAAGGTTCCAAAAAGAAAAAGAAGAAGTAAACGAAGTTTGGGAAGACAGACCTCGTTCGAGAACCGAGCGAGGTCTTTTTTTAGGAGGAATGGCCATGTCAGGATATGTCCCCACACAAATGTTTTTGACGAAGGGCGTCGGGCGTCATCGTGAGAAACTGCAAAGTTTTGAGCTGGCGCTTCGCCAGGCACGCATTGCCCCGTTTAACTTGGTCCGTGTGTCGAGTATCTTGCCTCCCAACTGCAAAATTATTCCGCGCAACCGTGGCCTGCTTCAGCTTCATCATGGGCAGATCGTTCACTGTGTCCTCTATGATTGTGCCACGGATGAACCTCATCGCCTCATTGCAGCCTCCGTTGGCATCGCGATCCCGCGCGATCCCAACCAGCATGGATATCTCTCCGAGCATCATTCGTTCGGTCAGACCGAGCGGCAGGCGGGGGACTATGCCGAAGACCTCGCGGCCGAAATGCTCGCGACCGTCTTGGGTGTTCCATTTGATGCCGACAAGGCCTGGAACGATCGTCGCGGCAGCTGGACGATCTCGGGGGACATTGTCAAAACGATGAACACCACCCAATCGGCTGTCGGACACAAAAATGGGCTATGGACGACGGTTGTCGCCGGAGCCATTTTTGTTCCCTGAGGGGTGACACGCACAAAAATCCGTGCTAGAGGCGTCGCATTCATGAAGCGCCTTTTTCTTGTTCTCGTCATTTTCATCAGTTTTCCGCGTAGTGCTGTCGCCTTTGACCTCCAAAGTCGTCTCATCGAACATACCCTTTCGAACGGGATGAAGTGGCTGATTGTGCAGCGGCGGACGGCCCCCGTTTTTTCCGGTGCGGTGATCGTCCGAGTCGGGGGCGCCGATGAGACGACGGGCAAGACCGGGCTTGCCCATATGTTTGAGCACATGGCCTTCAAGGGATCTCGTCTCATCAGTAAACCCAATGAAGTCTGGGAAGTGATGCTTCGCAATGGTGCCGTTGGTCTCAACGCCTTCACCAATAAAGACATGACGGTCTACCATGCCAGTCTTCCGGCAAACCGTTTCGCATTGTGGAGCTTTGTTGCGTCACAGATGATTTCGGACCTCACGTATCGAGACTTTGACATCGAACGCAGTGTCGTCGCGGAAGAGCGTCGATCGAGCGCCGAGAACGACCCCGATGGCCGACTGATAGAAGAACTTTTGCAGACGGCCTACGTCGATGGCGTGTACCGTTGGTCGACGATTGGGCTCAAAGAGGATATTGTGGGGCTCACGGTCGACGACGCCCGTGCATTTCACCGTCAGCATTATGGTGCGGCCAATATGATCGGCGTGGTGGTGGGGGATGTCGATGTGTCCACGGTCATCACGAACGTGGAAAAGCATTTCGGCTCCATCCCTGCAGGGAGTCGGACGAGAAATCCGCTGCCGGGAACGACAGCGGGAGGGATCCAACGCCGCGTCAAGATCAATGCCGAGCCTGCGGTCATCATGGCCTTTCACAAACCAACCTATCCCGATCCGAGGCAAGCGGTCTTTGATGTCCTCACCACACTTTTGTGCGATGGCCAAAGCTCGCGTCTCGTCCGCCGCCTTGTGGTCGAAGAACGCCTTGCGCGCGATATTTCGTGTGCCGAACATTTTCCGGGGGAACGACTCCCGAATCTCTTTCTCGTCTGGATCGAACCGAATCACCGGAAAAGTATGGCCGCAATTGAACAGATCGTCACCGAGGAACTCGAACGTTTGAAACATGACCCCATCACAGATGATGAACTCCGGACCGTCGTCACCAAGGCCACCTCGGACCTGATGTATCTTCTTGATGACAATATGGACTTGGCGGTTGAACTCGGGCGATACGAAGCGGTGGCCGGGGGATGGAGATTTTTAGCGCAGTACCCCAAGCGACTCCAGCGAGTGACTGCCGCTGACCTCAAAAAAGTTTCGGAACCCTTTTTTGTCGATGCCAATCGCGTCATCGTGGAGCGAACACGATAATGAAACGATATCTCCTCATGACGTTGATCATCCTGATCTTCGCCGGACCATCATATGCTGGTGTGTCGTCTCCTCTTCCCGCACTCGAGAAAACACCACTCCCTTCGGTCGAGCCACCGAACATTCGTGCGATCAATCTTCCTCAAGGTCTCACGTGTTACCTCTTGATCGATCGTGAATTGCCGATCGCCGAGATCACATTCCTGATCCGGGCGGGCGGGATCAACGATCCTTTCCCCAAGCGGGGTCTCGCGGCCATGACGGCGGAACTCGTGTTGCAGGGTGGGACTACGTCGCTTTCGCCCGACGAGGTTGAGCGTCAACTGGATGCCCTGGGGGCGCGTCTTACCGTTGATGTGAGCCGCGAAATGACGGTCGCGAATTTTAAAATCCTTTCCTCGAAACTCGATGAAGGATTGCACCTCTTTTTGGACATGCTCTTTTCGCCGCGCTTTTCTCCAGATCGCTTGCTCGTAGTTCAAAAGAAGTTTTTGGAGTCGCTGAAGCGCGAAGAAGACGATCCCGAAACCCTTGCGGACACGCGTTTTGTTCAGCTCGTCTACGGCAAGGAAAGTCCGTGGGGATGGCGAGCGGATCGCCATTCGCTCAAGCGTATCACCCGTGCCGATATGGTTGCCTTTCACCAGAGACATTTCATCCCGGCCAACATGATCGTCGCTGCTTCGGGAGACGTTACCCGCAAACACCTTGTGGACGCCCTCACGTCGTGGATTTCAAAGGTCTCCGTTGTCGACCCGCATCCTCTCACTCTTCCGAAGGTCGATCTTCAATTTCGAGAGCAGGAGCAGTGGATTGAACGCCCGTTGACCCAATCTGCCATTCGCCTCGGTCATCTTGGGATTGCCCGGCACAATCCGGACAAATTTGCCGTCATGGTCATGAATGACATCTTGGGAGGGCTTCCCTTTAAGAGTCGACTCATGGAAGATATTCGAACAGAACGGGGTCTCGCGTACGGGATCTCGAGCGATTTCACGCCGGGACGGGACGCCGGTCTTTTTGTCGTGCGCGTGTCGACAAAATCTCAATCGACGCGCGAAGTCATCGATCTGGTGCGTTCCCATCTTCGTCGTCTCGTCGAGACCGGTGATGTCACTCCCGAAGAACTCGCCTTCGCCAAACGTGCTGAGCTCAACCGTTTCATCTTTAGTTTTGATCGTCCCAGCAAGGCCGTGACGCAGCAGGCCCTCTTTCATTTTTACGGTTACCCCGACGACTACTGGGAGACCTACCGACAGGGGATTCAGGCGGTGACGATCGACGACATTCGGCGTGTGGCCCGTACCTACATCCACCCCGAAGGCCTTTCCCTCGTGGTTGTGGGCAAGAGGAATGGCCAGGATGATTGAGGAACGAATTCATCAGCTGATTGAAGCGGCTCTCGATGCCTGTCATTCTAAAGGAATCATCGCGAGCACGAAACCATGGTCCTTCGACGTCACGCCGCCGAAAGATCCGTCGCATGGTGATTTCAGCACCAATGCAGCACTCATCATTGCCTCCAAAGAGAAACAAAAACCGCGCCTGATTGCCGAGACAATCGTGGCCAATCTTCCCAAGAGTTCCGACCTTATGGCCAAGGTTGATATCGCCGGTCCCGGATTTATCAACATCACGCTGCAACCGGCCTCGTATCTTCACGCCTTGGCGAACATCTTTCAGCATCCCGAGACGTACGGCACGGTCGATCGGGGCCATGGAAAAAAAGTCATCATCGAGTTTGTAAGTGCCAATCCTACAGGTCCGTTGAATATTGTGAGTGCCAGGGCCGCCGCTATTGGCGACACCCTTGCCAACATTTTGAAGACGGCTGGGTTTCACGTCCAACGAGAGTTTTACGTCAATGACATCGGCCATCAGATCGATCTCTTCGCGCTTTCCTTGGCCGCACGCTATCAGCAGACCCAGGGGGAAACGGCCACCATTCCTGAAGACGGGTATCAAGGCGAATACCTGATCGATGTTGCCCAGAAACTCCAAAAAAAGAAAAAATATACGGTGGACGATTTTCGCAGCTTCGGTCTGCAGGCGATGATCGCGTGGCAGAAGAAAAGCCTCAAAGACTTTGGCGTCGAGTTTGATCGATGGTTTTTGCAATCGGAACTTATGGGGAGCAAAGAGTTTGAAAAAACACTTCGGTTCTTGGAGAAGAAGGGTTATCTGTATGAGCATGAAGGAGCGCTTTTTTTCAAGTCGACGGCCTTTGGCGACGATAAAGACCGCGTTGTGAAAAAGAAGGACGGGGAGTATACCTATTTTGCTTCCGACATCGCGTATCACGAGGGAAAATTTGCGCGACCCTGTGATTGGGCCATTGACCTGTTGGGGCCCGATCATCACGGCTACGTTGCCAGGACCAAGGCAGCGGTCGAGGCGCTCGGACACAAACCGGAACAACTGACCGTTCTTATTGTCCAGCAAGTCAATCTCATCAAGGAACAGGCCATCGTCAAGATGTCGAAACGGGCGGGACGGCTCGTCACGATGGATGACCTGATCGCAGAAGTGGGAAAGGACGTCGCCCGATTTTTCTTTCTGCAGCGCTCGGCCTCGTCCCATCTCGATTTTGATCTCGAACTCGCCAAGAAGGAGACGCCCGAAAATCCGGTCTTCTATATCCAATATGCCTACGCGCGTATCGCGAGTATCTTTCGAAAGGCGGGATCGCTCGCGCCGAATTGCGATCCTTCAACGATTGACCTTTCGGAACTGAGTCTCCCGGAAGAATTGACACTGGCCAAAATGCTCCTTCGATATCCCAAGGTGATAGACCAGTGTGCGACGGACCTTGAACCGCATCACCTGGCCTTCTTCCTCCTCGAGCTCACGAAGACCTTCCAAGTGTATTACAGCAAGGGCAGGGCGGATGAACGTTATCGTGTTTTGGGATCTCCGCCAAAGCGTCTTCAGGCCAAACTCTATCTCTTGAAAAATATCTCTATCGTGTTACACCATGGACTCTCCCTCCTCGGTCTTTCCGCACCGGAGGAGATGAAACGCAACGAGGACGACGATGGCTGAATATCCAGAGCGGGACGAACACGACGAGTCATTTTTCTGTCGATTCACTTTTGGGCAATTCTTTGCCATCCTCTTGCTTGAGGTCTTCACGCTCTTTTTCGTTTTCTACCTTGGTGCTCGCTACGGACGTGAGTTTTTGGGGATGCCCGATGTCCAGCCGCTAGCCGCGGCCCCGACGTCCGAACCGCAAGTGACCACGACCACGGATCCCGAGGTTACCGCGATGGCCCACGAACTCATTGAAAAGGCGGATACACCGGAGCTGAAAGAGCGCATTGCAACGATGCTTCAGAAGGAACAGTCGCAAAAGGTCAACCTCGTGCCTCAAGAAATTCCTCCCGCCGAAGAAGAAATTCCCAACAGCGAGGCAACGATTGGCGAAGTTGCTGCAATTCCGGAAGGGGCCGTCCGCGTCAAATCCGCCGAACATGCTCGCTATTCTGTCCAGGTTGGTTCCTATCCTGACCTCACGCAGGCCAATGCATCGATCGACCAATGGAAAGGAAAGGGTTATCCCGCTTACCTCATGATTGCAGACATTCCCGACCGCGGCCGCTGGTATCGCGTTCGGATTGGTGGTTTTGAGGCGCGACCCGATGCCGAAGCCTATCTTCGCCAAGTCGTTGACCGCGAAGGCATCGATGCCCTCGTCGTGCTCAATGAGCAGTGATCAACAGCACATTCGCAATTTTTGTATTATCGCCCACATCGACCACGGTAAGTCGACGCTCGCCGATCGTATTCTTCACGCGACCGGTGCCGTCGCCACGCGCGAACTCAAAGAACAAATGCTCGACACGATGGACCTGGAGCGCGAACGCGGCATTACGATCAAGGC
>JACQMA010000076.1 GCA_016203825.1 Deltaproteobacteria bacterium
GACCACGGGCCTGCACTTTGACGATGTCCAAAAATTGATCGATGTCTTGAACCGCCTCACCGATCAGGGAAACACGGTGGTTGTCATCGAGCATAACCTCGACGTGATCAAATGTGCCGATTATGTTATTGATCTGGGACCGGAAGGTGGTGACGGTGGCGGTCGGGTCGTGGCTGTTGGAACACCCGAAGCCTTGGTGCAGCATCCGACATCGCACACGGGAAAGTACTTGCGGGAGGTGTTGTGACAAAGTTGTTATCGCTCATATTTGTACTTCTTTTTCTCTTCACCACATCGCTTCACGCTGCTGATCGTCGGCAATTTGAAGACACCATTCAACTGGAAGACCAGGTTCCCGTTTCGATCGTTGTTGTCGACGATGCTGACCGTGAAGTAAGGGCTCATGCCGTCATGGAACGCGCCTTCGCCGAAATGCGACAACTCGAACTTCAGGTGCGAGACGCGATCACTCGAATAGAAGCGGCCACCGCGAACGAGACCATCCCGCTTTCGCCCGCCGCCCTCACCTTCCTTCGCAAGGCCCTCGATCTCTCGGCGCTCAGCGAGGGATGGTTCGATATCGCCGCACCTTCACCTCGAAGCCTGTTCACCAAACGCGATTGGCGACGTATCGTCCTTGATGATGCGAACCATACGGTCACACTCTTAAGCCGCTGGATGAAGTTTGATATCCGCTGGCTCTTGCATGGCATGGTGGTGGATGCGGCACTGGCCACCCTGGTTCAGGATGGTGTCACCAATGCTCGTGTGACCGTCGGTGAAGTCAGCCGTTTTATCGGGCGCGACATCTTCACCCCATGGGGGCTCTCGCTCAATCTGGCACCCACAGGAGAAGCACGCACCGCTTCACGAGCATATACCTACGATCTTTCGAGTGCGGCGGTCGCAACCATGACGGCGCAGCAGGCGGAACACCTCGTCGATGCCAAGAGCAAGCGCCCCGTGGTTCCGACCTTTAAGAGTATTACGGTCGTCGCTACCGAAGCCGCAACGGCCGCTGCCTTTGCGCAAGCCCTGATCTCGTTCGCGCCACCCGTCGGTTTCGTTTTTCTCCAATCGCATTCCAGCATCAAGGGCATGATTGTCGATCGTGGTGGAAAGATTTTCGCTTCGCCGGAGTTCGCCCATGTGACCCGATCGCCGGCCGACATTCCTGAAATCAGAACGGCACCCGATACCGATCAAGGTCCCAGCGATCTTCGTCAAAAATGGAAAGAAGAAGGAAAGGAGCTCTAGATGAAACGCGTTCTCATGATCATGATGGTGCTGCTCCTCTCATGTTCGGTCCGTGCCGATGAAGCGATTCGAGAATTCGTCCGTGAGTTTTCGGTGGATGGATCATCGGCAGCCATCATCCTGCTCGGTTTTGAACGTGATGCCGCCGATGTGGAAAAACTCATTGGCCTTGCAGTGGACTACGCGAAAAACCTCTCTTCGGAACTCCGGGGGGGTGGCAAGAGTGACAACGTCAAGGCCATTGGCAACGCCGCCAAACGTGTTTCAACCTGGACGAGCGGCGCCTATGCCGCCACCGACATTGCGTCTCTCCAGGATGGGTTTCTCGCCGACGCCATCCTTCGTTACCTCTATGCGGGCGGGATGAAAAATATCCTCGTTCGCATCAACGCATCGTTTCGAGGAATCGGCCAATCGCGCCAGGGACCGTGGACGGTCCAAGTCCAGGATGAAGAGGGGACGTTTGCCCACCACGCCTTGAACCTCACGGTCCAAAATACCGGGGTTGCGACGGTCACGGCGGGTCAGTATCGCGGGAAAACACTCATCGACCCACGAACGAAGCAACCGGTGACGCTTCGGGCGAAGGGCGTTGTCGTCGTCTCCCGTGAGGCGGCCCTTGCGCAAGGGGTAGCACAAGCCATCTTTCTGATGGGTCCCCAGGAGGGCATGACCCTTTTTCAGAAACTGCCGGACATAAAGGGGATGATTGTCGATGCAGAGGGGAACTTCCTGAGATCTCCCGGTTTCTAAGAACAGGAGATCCTTCGCCGTTTGGCTCAGGATGACAGGCTTCGCCTGTCAATTTCCACTTGACATAGAGCGTCGACCTCATTCGTATGCCCCCGTTTTGAAACCCGAAGGGGGCCCTATGGCAAAAAACGATGAACTGGAACTGGCGGTAGAAGGCGTTGAGAAGTGTCCCAATTGCGGGGCGTTTGTTGGGGACAGCACCGAGTGTGAAAACTGCGGGGCCATCATCGCCAACGGTGAAGAGCTGGATACATTTGAGGGAGAGGAAGAAGATTTCTAAAAGACCTCCTCGCGAGGGTGGCGGAACTGGCAGAC
>JACQMA010000067.1 GCA_016203825.1 Deltaproteobacteria bacterium
GCGCGCACCCCGTCTCCCCTGCCAATCCCGCCGGCCCCGACGTCACTTGCGGTAACGCACTCGCCGCGGAGCCATCCGCAAGAGTCGATGTCCGCGTGGCGCTCGTGTTGCCTCCATTATCGGTCGCGGTCACCGCAACAAAATACGTTGTCCCATTGGTGAGCCCGCTCACCTCTGCTGTCACCGTATCACCCGTACTCGGTTGACCCACCTGCAGATCGATGTCGGTCTTCGTCGTGACCGTGGTTGCATCTGTCGCCACATAAATATTGTAAGCGCTGATATCACTTTGGCTCAGCCGCGTCATGTTGACGTAGATTTTATGATTTCCATACCCAACACTTTCAATCGTCACTGCCGGTGGTGGCGTATCGACCGTGAGCGTCGTCGCAATGCGTCCACGATTATTGGAGCTGTCGGTGACAAAAACAAAAAGATTATTCGATCCTTCACTCAACACAGAACTATTGTTCGTATACGGAATGACGAGCGAAATATTGGTCGCGGCCGTATCGACCGTCCCCGTCGCCGCCGATCCCCCTTCGAGATTCACGACCGTCCCGTTCGCGGTTACCCCACCGCCAACGCGCACCGAGTAACTCCCCGTTCGATCGGATTGGAACGTCAGCGTCGCGGTCCCGTCACTCGTAAGACTCGTTCCTCCAGTCGAATACGTGAGTGACGAAATCGTGATCCATGGGTTCGCAGAGAGCAAGCCGATCGATCCGGTTGCATTTCCCAAATAAACATAGCCATCGGTGGACGAACTCGCTGCGAGGAGTTTTGGCTGAACTGATGTTGGAATGGGTTCGTCATCAATATCGGTATCGTCGGGATTCCCCAAGTCAAAAATTTCGTCGTTCGCCGTATTGAGCACCGAGATACCATCGGTCCCGCTCACAAAGGCATAGCTCGGCGTCGCCGTCGCCGCCCCCGAAACCGGATTGGTAACCGTGGCGATGACAATATCCGTTGGACTCGCATTGGCAGCAAGGGGCAAGTCCGCCGCTCGCTTCTGCACCGTGTTCGTCGCCGTGTCGATCTTGACGAGTCCCGGGGTCGTCTTGTCGACAACATACAGGCTCGCGCCATCCGAGGTTGCCGCCATACCGGCCAAATCAATCCCCGTCGTTGTATTCACGTCGATCGTGGTCACCGAAGAACTGCCACTGCGCATGGCAAAAATCGCCCCCGCGTCGGTCGTAAAATAAAACGTGAGATTGTCCTCGAGAAAAAAAGCACGCTCAATCGAAAAGGTCGTACTCGTCCCCACCGTTGGCGTTGCGGAATTGACCACCGCGCGCGTATTGAGGTTCACCTGATAAAGGACCTTTCCCTTGGTATCGACTACGGCAGCTATGGCCGCGGCACTATCAACGGCAATGGGCCCCAGTTGAGCGGTGCTGCTCACCGTAAACGTTATGGGGGTATCGGTGATGTGATTGAGATCAAAAAGGAGGATATCACCATCGACTTGGGCGGCGACGATCCGATCATCGACGTCATCGTGGGCGATGCCCATGATATTCCCGTCGGTCTCATCGGCCGTCGTCAGGGCCGGCGCTTGACTCGTCGCGCGTGTGTAGCGACGAAGATCAATGAGCGACATGACGTCACCATAGGCGAGTGCCATGGTTTCATCGTCGATCAGGACCATGCCCGTGAGTTCGCCCGTAATACTCAGCGTAAACGGTGGCCCACCGGTGGCCGTTATTTCACGAGAGGGGTAACTCCATGCAGAGATGGGAACGAAAAAAAGAAAAAAAACAAAAACTGCATAAAGCAAACTGTCACATGCTCTCACAGCAATCCCTTTTGATGCAAGAGTTCGGCGATTTGAATCGCATTGAGGGCAGCACCCTTGCGCAGGTTGTCCGCGACGATCCACAGGGCGAGCCCATGCGGCACCGTCGGATCGCGGCGGATGCGCCCGACGAAAACAGCGTCCTTCCCCGCAGCATCGATCGCCAGCGGATATTTTTTGGCCGCCGGTTCATCCACGACTTCCACTCCGGGGGCCTTGGAGAGGATCTCGCGGGCGCGTTCGGGACGCAGTGCGCGCTCACATTCAATCACGACGGCCTCAGAATGGGCACGCACGACGGGAACGCGAACGCACGTCGCCACAACCTTGATCGAAGGGTCCTCCATAATCTTGACCGTCTCCTGCATCATCTTCTGTTCTTCTTTCGTAAACCCGTCGTCGAGAAAGACATCGATGTGCGGAATGCAATTGAACGCAATGACGTGCGGAAGTTTTTTCGCCTGAAGCGGCCCCTTTCCCTCCAATTGTTGTCGCGTCTGGAATTGAAGCTCTTCCATGGCCGAATGTCCCGCACCCGACGTCGATTGATACGTTGCCACACTCACGCGTTTGATTTTTGCATGCGCGTGCAGGGGCGCCAACGCCACGACCATTTGGATCGTGGAACAGTTGGGATTGGCAATGATGCGACGCTCCCAATCACGATTGAGCGTATGCGCATTCACTTCCGGAACGATCAGGGGAACATCCTCGTCCATCCGAAAGGCACTCGTGTTATCGACGACCCACGCCCCCTCCCGGGCGGCAATGGGGGCAAAGCGCTTACTCACCTCTCCGCCTGCCGAAAAGAGGGCGAGATCGACATCGCGGAAAGCATCTTTGCTTACGACCTGAACGGGGTGCGCCTTTCCCTGGAAGGTGATCGTCGTTCCGCGCGAACGCTCTGAGGCGAGCGGGAGAAGTTTTCGTACGGGAAAACGACGCTCTTCAAGGATTGCGAGCATCGTACGCCCGACGGCACCGGTCACACCGACAACGGCAACATTGTAGCCTTCAGGTTTCATTTTCGAAACAGTCCTTCCAATTTTTTCTTTGCCTCCGAAGAGGCTGCCGCTGCAGGCTTTCCTCCGGCAAACTCAAAGTAATCACAAAAATTCGCCTTCTCTTTATCCACCACCAACTCGGCTAACGGCTCGCGACACTGGTTGTTGGCCGCCGGATCGAAAAAGCGACACTGCCGACATACATGAAGATCCGCGTGACACTGAGGACACTCATCACGACGCCCAACAAAAGGCATGGTCCCCAAGTCGGTTTCACAAGCACAACATCGCATGATCGTTCTTGTCTTCCTCTTCCTTTTTCCGCCGCTCGGCTCGCTTTTGTCTGACGTGCGCCACCAAACGACGACCCTGGCGCAGGGTCACCAACTCTTCCACAATGCCCGATGCCACATACCCGGTCACAAAGAGGAACATCGTAATTTCAGGACGCGCGGCAACAATGACAATCCCCACGACGAGAATGACCAGCGCAAAAAACGAATTCCGAAGGTTGAGTTCAATCCCCTTGATACTTCGGTAACGAATGTTCGAAACCATCAGGAGAGCGAGGGTCATCGTGAGAAAGGCCATCACATAATTTTTTGCCGGTGGATAAAAAGCAACTTCTTCATAAAAAATGACAAACGTGGTGAGACTGTACGCCGCCATCGGGATGGGAAGACCTTGAAAAAAACGTTCTTCGACATCGCCATGCTGAACATTATAACGAGCCAACCGCAGCGCCCCGCAGGCAAAGTAGAGAAAGGCTGCAAGCCAACCAAGCTTGCCCAGGTCCGAGAGCGTCCACGTATAGATGAGTATCCCGGGCGCAAGACCAAAGGAACTCAAATCAACGAGCGAGTCATACTCAATCCCGAATTGACTCTCCCCACCGGTCAATTTCGCAAGACGACCATCGAGGAGGTCAAAGAGGCCGGCCAGCAGAATCGGCCACGACGCCGCATGGTAATCCCCCGACAGGGCTTTTACGACGGAAAAAAAACCGCAAAAGAGACTGGCTGTCGTCAGCGCATTGGGAATGAGTTGAACCCCTTTCATCACGAAAACCTCCCCATCAGCGACGACCCACCGCACACACGATCGCCACGTTTGACCAAGAGTTCGCAGTCAAGCGGAAGATACAGATCGACGCGGGAACCAAAGCGAATCAAACCAAAACGCTTACCACGAGCCACCCGATCACCCTCGTGGAGATAGGACACAATCCGCCGCGCCACCAAGCCTGCGATTTGGGTCACAATGATATCACGCCCCGCTTCGTCTTCCATATGAATCACGTGCCGTTCATTCTGCTCCGAAGCTTTTTCGAAACTTGCCACAAAAAATTTTCCCGCGTGATACGCGAGATGCTTGATCGTTCCGGCCACCGGAAGACGATTGATATGGACATTGAAAATCGAGAGAAAAATACTCACGCGACGCATCGGTTTGTTGACGAACGGTGCTGCGGCGATCTCTTCGATCGCGACGATCTTGCCGTCGGCAGGAGCAACCACGAGTCCCGGCCCTGCTGGGATAACCCGGCTTGGATCCCGAAAAAAAGCGGCAATGGCCGCGAACAATCCACATCCGGTCCACAGCAGCCAAGGCATGTGAACGGCCCAGCCGAGCACAAGCAAACACAGCGGTGGCACCAGAAAGGGATACCCTTCCCTAGCGATACGTGAGGAGGATTTTTTCAATGAGGTCCTTCCCTTTCAGCTTCAACTTTTGGAGTTCTTTCCGCTGGAGCTCCTCATTGGGAGAAAGAAAAAGTTTTTTATCAAATTTCTCAAGCTTCTTTTCATAATCGAGGTGTTGTCGATACAACTCATTGAGCGCTGGATCTGTTTTTCTGTGTTTTTCAACCAGTTCGATATCTGCCGATTCCATAAAACCTCCTTTGGTCGTTCAACCCTATGGTAGTCAACTCAGGTTCACACTGTCAACCCTTCGACGAAAACCGATTTCCGCGTCGGAGACGCGAAGGTACTGCGGAATGAGCGCGGCAAGATCATCGCCCCCATGCTGAGTTTTTTGAACTCCGAGCTTCAGCATGGCCAGTCCACGAGAAAGGTTTGCGATACGAGGTCCAAAGCTTATCTTCGTTGAGAGACGATCGCTCAAGATGGACGCATACCGCTCCGCCCCATCACCCACACAGACAAACGGCCCCAAGAGAGCCTGGAGGCGATCGCACCAACTTTCCGGCGAAAGGGCCGCTGGCTGGACCTGTCCTCGAACCTGCCCATAGATCTCGCCACGTCGTGCATCGATGAGAGGAACAACCATTCCTCCCCCAAGACTTTGTTCCAGGACATCGAGTGATGAAACACCGACGATGGGGATCCCGAGACTCAAGGCCATCCCCTTGGCTGCAGCGAGCCCAACCCGCAGCCCGGTAAAAGAACCTGGTCCGATACCGACAATAATACCGTTTATATCTGATGGCTTCATTGATAAGAGTGAAAGTATATCTTCAAGTTTTTGGAAGAGCTTTTCTTCATGGGACGTCGGATCCACGAGGATACGCTCCGCCAGAAGCACTGGCTCGTCGCGACACTCCACCATGCCAATGACACCCGTCATCATGGCGGTATCGAGAAACAGGACCTTCAGAAGAGCCTCTTCAAGTCATTGAGTGTCACCGCGATCATCAGGGCAATCAGCAAGGCAAAACCAACCTGCGTTGCGTAACGACGGACCGTGGCACTCACGGGCCTTCGTCGAATCCCTTCAATGCCGAGAAACACAAGATGACCACCATCAAGGAC
>JACQMA010000015.1 GCA_016203825.1 Deltaproteobacteria bacterium
ATATATGATCATCGTTTTCCACTATATATTGTGTCTCATACTTTTGGTTTACCACTACATCTTGTGGCGTCAAACAAAAAAATGTTTTTTCTTGCCGGACGTCGCCAATCTCGCCATAGAGGATCAGGTTTTGTCTGATGGAACCAATCGAAATGAAAAAAGAAAATGCCCACTGCAACGCCATTCTCCTTCATTATGGAGAGCTCGCCTTGAAGGGTGACAATCGTCATCTCTTTGAAGCACGCTTGATGCGGAACATCACAACGGCCCTCCATGAAAAGAGCGCTTGCGCTGTTCGACGGCTTCCTGGCCGCATCTGGATTGATTTTGCAGAGAGTCCCATTCCAGAAATGGCGGTAACATGCATCACTCGTGTCTTTGGCGTCGCAAACGTTGCACCAGCTCTTCGCGTTGACCCCGATCTTGAAAAAATCAGGCAGGCCGTGGCTTTGCTGGTTGAGGGAGATTCGTTTGCGAGTTTTGCGATTCGCACACGACGCGGTGAAAAAACGTTTCCGATGAATTCCGTCGAGGTGAATTGCGACATCGGGCGATTTGTTGGTGAGATGACGCAGGCGCGCGTTGACCTCGATCGACCCGAGCGCGAAATCGCGATCGAGATTCTTGATCGCCATGCGTTCGTTTCGACTCGTCGCTTTGCGGGTCCCGGTGGCCTTCCGGTCGGGTGTGCAGGCAAAGTGGCCTGTTTGATTTCGGGCGGCATCGATTCGCCGGTTGCTGCGTGGCGAATGATGAAACGGGGGTGCTCGGTCATCTATCTTCATTTCTTTTCTGCCCCGTTTACCAGTCGTGCATCGGTTGAGAAAGTGGTGGATCTCGTTGAACAGCTCTCGATTGGAATCAAAGGGGTCAATCTAATCGTTATCCCCTTCGGTGAAATTCAAAAGGAAATTGTCACAAAGACCCCCGAAGAGGTTCGTATTCTTCTTTATCGACGTTTGATGGTGCGAATTGCAGAAGTGATTGCACGGGAAGAAGGGTGCGAAGCCCTTGTGACCGGCGAGGTCCTCTCGCAGGTTGCGTCCCAAACACTTTCCAACCTTGCCGCGATTGAATCCGTGGCGACGATGCCGGTTCTGCGACCACTCTTAGGCATGGATAAACAGGAAATCGTCGATGAAGCGAAACGAATTGGGACCTTTCAAACTGCCTGCGAGCCCCACGACGACTGCTGCAGCTTCCTCGTCCCTACCCATCCGGCCACCAAAATGAGCATCGAAAAACTCGATCGAATGGAATCGATGCTCGATGTTGCACGCCTCGTTCAGAAGGGGATAACGGAAAAAGAAGTGCACGCACTGCGTCATTGAAGCGGGTTGCGCTCTGGTTCCTCTCTTGGTAGTCCGTTGATCGCGTGAAGCGACCTCATTTTTCAATCCTGATCTCGCTTCTTCTCCTCTCAGCGAGCTGCAGCCTTCAAAAAGCTGCAGCGTCTGCCGTTGGTGGGCTTGCCTGGAACGGGCAGACGATCCTTGAGCAGGAATCGGATGTCGAAGCCGCCCGCCTCAATACCCCACCGCTCATTGCTTCCCTCGCGGTCTTTGCCGAAAACAAAAGAGATGATCGCCATTTTGGGGCGCTGCTCGCCAAGGCCTATGGGCAGTATGCCTATGGCTTCTATGAAGAGGACCTCCTGCAGTATTCCTCCACGGACTATCATTATAAGGAGAGCCTTGAGCGGGCCAATCGTTTTTATGAACGGGGCAAGGCCTATGGACTACGCGGTCTTTCCCGAAAGTCATCGTTTCACAAGGCGCTTACTCAACCCATCCCCGATTTCGAACGCTCACTTCGATCCTTCAAGAAGAAGGATGTACCCCTTCTTTTTTGGACCGCCTTTTGTTGGGGGGGATGGGTGAATCTCCATCGTGACGACCCCGATGCGATCGCCGAGTTTTCGCGGGTCGTGGCGATGATCGATCGAGTCATGGAGTTGGAACCGACCTATGCCTCAGGTTCGGCCCTTTCCTTTCGCGCGGTTCTCGATGCGAGTCGTCCGCCGATGCTCGGTGGAAATCCCAAGCGCGCCAAGGAACTTTTTGATCAGGCCGTTGCCGTGGAGCCTCGCTTCCTCATGACGAAGGTCCTGTTTGCGCAATATTATGCCGTGCAGGTCCAAGATCAGAAGCTCTTTGTGCAACTCTTAAGCGATGTTGCTGCGGCCGATGCTGCGGCATTTCCAGAGCAACGCTTGGCCAACGAACTCGCCAAACGTCGGGCAACATTGTTGCTCGGAAAGGCAAAGCTATGGTTCTGAAATGGAAAACATTTTTAATCTGTTTTTTCTTTGTCATTCCCTCTGTCCATGCAACTGAAATTAAGTTTGCGATTCTTGCCCCCGAGGGGTCCACGTGGGCCAATGCAACGCACGAGTGGGATGCGGAACTTCGTCAAAAATCGAACGGCCGCCTGGGGCTCAAAATTTATTCGGGTGGTGTCTTGGGCGACGAACAGGACGTGATTCGCAAACTGCGGATCGGTCAGGTCCAAGCGGCGGCGTTCACCGGCTTAGGATTGGGGATTATCAATCCGAATGTCCGTGTTCTCGAGCTGCCGTTCCTTTTTGAAAATTACCGCGAGGTTGATGAAGTGGCACGGAAGATTCAGCCGAAACTCGAGGGCGGATTTTCAAAAAATGGTTTTGTCCTCCTCGGGTGGACCGAGACGGGCTTCGTGAATATTTTTTCCAATAAACCGATCACCTCGCGCAAAAGCATGAATGGGATGCGCATGTGGGCGTGGGAAGGGGACGCGATGGTCGAGAACCTCTATCGCGTCTTCAAGATTACGCCTGTTCCCCTTGCTCTTCCGGATGTCCTGACTTCCCTGCAAACGAAACTCATCGATGCGGTGTACGCGCCACCGCTTGGGGCGGTGGCCCTGCAGTGGTTTACCCGGACGAAGTATATGACGACGACGAATATTGGGTACTCGATTGGAGGGATCCTCATCAGTCAGAGGGCGCTGGCGACCCTCTCCCCCACCGATCAGCAGATTTTAAAAGAGACGGCGAAACGATATGCGCGAAAGGTGATTGAACAACTTCGCGTTGATAACGATAAATCATATGCGACCCTCAAAAATGCCGGTCTTCAATTTGTTGAACTTGATCCCCAGGAAATCGATCAACTCAAAGAAACTGGCCGTCAGGTCTGGACGAATCTTTCGGGAAAGCTGTATCCCCCCGCACTCCTCGACGAGGTGAAGGGGTATCTCGCAGAAGCGAGGACGACACCGTGAAGCGTTTTGTTACTTTATTGGGTGTGCTCGATCGTCTCTTTGCCCGCGCGGTGAATTTTTCGGTCATCGTGAGCCTACTCGTGATGGCGACGTTAACCCTCACGCAGGTGGTGCTCCGCGATTTTTTTAGTTCAGGGATTGTAGGTGCCGAGATTGTTGCGCGACATCTCGTTCTGTGGATTGCATTTCTTGGCGGCATGATGGCAACGCGACGTCGTCAGCACGTGTCCATCGACATTGTGACGCGACTCCTGTCGCGTCGCGCGCGCAATGTCCTTTGCCTCATCCTCGATGGTGTCGCCGGCGTCGTGGCGTGGTGGCTGGCGAAGGCGGCGTATAGCTTTGTGCTTGCGGAACAAGAAATGGC
This sequence comes from Deltaproteobacteria bacterium, assembly GCA_016203825.1. Classification (GTDB taxonomy): domain Bacteria; phylum UBA10199; class UBA10199; order 2-02-FULL-44-16; family 2-02-FULL-44-16; genus JACQMA01. The sequence continues at coordinate 3,629 of JACQMA010000015.1, forward strand.
GGCGATGCTCATCGGAAATATTCCGATCTGGTGGGCCGAGGCGATCATTCCTTTTGGTTTTGCCATGATTGCCCTCGAGTATGCCATCGGCGTTGCCCTCGATGCGTGGCAAGTGGTCATCAGGGGAGACGTCAACCACGTTGCCGGTGATTGGCGGAGGTATATCAGTCGATGACCTGCATCTACGCCATCGGACTCCTGCTGGCGGGTGCATGTGGCGCCCCCCTCTTTGTCGTCATGGGGGGGCTCGCCCTCATTTTCTTTCAGTCGATCAGCATTGATCCTTCAGCGGTCATTATCGAAATGTATCGCTTGGCTTCCGCGCCCATGCTCGTGGCGATTCCGCTCTTTACCTTTGCCGGCTATATGCTGGCGGAATCCAAATCGCCCGAGCGATTGGTCAACCTGAACCGCGCCCTCTTTTCGTGGATGCCCGGCGGAACGGCCATCGTGGCCTTCATCGCCTGTGCCTTCTTCACGGCATTCACGGGGGCGTCGGGGGTGACGATCATTGCCCTCGGCGGTCTTCTGTATCCGATGCTCCTCAAAGAACAGTATTCAGAAAAATTCACCTTGGGCCTCCTCACGACCAGTGGGAGTTTGGGCCTTCTCTTTCCGCCGTCGCTCCCCCTCATTCTCTACGCCCTCGTTGCCCAGGTGAATGTTGATCAGCTTTTTTTGGCAGCACTCCTGCCGGGCTATCTCCTCATCCTCCTGCTTTCATTTTTTAGCATGGCCGCCGGTGGACGGGCGCGCGTCATGCGTGAACCTTTTTCTCTGGAAAATGTCCAAAAAGCGGTGCGGGAAGCGATCTGGATTTTACCCCTTCCCGTTTTGGTGTTGGGGGGGATTTACGGCGGCATTTTTACGGCATCAGAGGCTGCGGCCGTTGCGGTGGGCTATGTTCTTTGTGTGGAACTCGTCGTCTATCGTGATCTGAAATTTTTTCGTGACGTGCCGAAGATTGCAACGGAGTCGATGGTGCTGGTCGGAAGTATCTTGCTGATCTTAGGGTGTGCGTTGGGGCTCACGAACTACCTCGTCGACGAACAAGTTCCGATGAAGATCTTGGAGTTTATGCGCCAGTACATTTCGTCGAAATACACATTTCTCATGGTTCTCAATATTTTTCTCCTGGTTGTCGGATGTTTGATGGACATCTTCTCGGCGACCATTGTCGTGGTGCCGCTTATTGTCCCGATTGCCAAAGAGTTTGGGGTCGATCCCCTTCACCTCGGCGTGATTTTTCTGATGAATTTGGAAATTGGGTACTCGACACCACCGGTGGGACTTAATCTTTTTATTGCGAGTTCACGCTTTAAGAAGAAGATCCCCGAGCTCTACCGTGCTTCCATGCCGTTTCTTGGGGTTTTACTCTTAGCCCTCGTGATCATCACGTATGTTCCCGCGCTTTCACTTTTTTTGGTCAAGCTGGCCGGGTTTCAGTGAGGTCCATCGTCATGGGCCCTGTTTCCAAAAGAATGGTGTGAAAGAGAGGAAGGGGCGTCTGATCAAAGTACACATTTTCGACCTTGAGGGCCTGTGGAAGTTCGGGGGAAATTTCGCGCGCAGGGTGCGGGATGATCTTGAAAGAGTCGAGATGGGTTTCGCTCAGGATTTTTTCTGAAGTTCCAAGACAAACGACCGGGACGTGAGCAAGTTTGGCGAGAAGGGCCAGGGCATACGTTCCTGTTTTGTTGACGACGGTGTTGGGGAGGATGGCGTCGCAGCCAACGAGGACAAGCTGTGCCGTTGCAACGGCGTTGGCGAGAGCGGCATCGGTCATCAGGGTTGTGGGAATGCCGGTATCAATCAGGCGTCGCGCCATCTCGATTCCCTCATTGATGGGACGTGCCTCCGAAATCAGCACCTTGAATTTCTTTCCCGCCTTGAAGGCATTGACACAAGCTTGTCCCACGGACCCACTTGCCGAATAGGTCATCACGATTCCATGATCCGGGATGATCTCGCCTCCGTGGTGCGCCACCTCCTCTAAATGTCGGTCAAACTGTTCACCGAAGGTGGCGGAAAAATAAACGATCTCGTCGATGGCCGCGGTGACGCCCACGCGCTGGAGAATTCCTCCGCAGAGATGGATGAGGGCCGCCATGGAAGGGTGGGCAT
>JACQMA010000016.1 GCA_016203825.1 Deltaproteobacteria bacterium
AACATCCGCTCATCCAAAATTTCAGTCTGACCGTTCATGCGAAAGATCGGATCGCCGTGATCGGAAAAAACGGCAAGGGGAAATCGACGCTCTTAAACCTCATGGCGGGGGAACTGACGCCGGTGAGTGGTACGTTCAAATCGCATCCCGATTTGAGCCTCGGCTATTTCGGTCAGACGAATATCAATCGTTTGAATCCCAAGCGAACCGTCGAAGAAGAAATGGCCCAGGCAAATCCGAAGCTCAATCGAACACAGACGCGAAGCCTGTGCGGCACGATGATGTTCAGTGGCGATCAGGCCGAGAAAAAAATCGCGATCCTTTCGGGTGGCGAGCGCAGCCGTGTCCTCCTCGGAAAAATTTTGGCGGCTCCGGCGAATTTGCTTTTTCTGGATGAGCCGACCAATCACCTCGACATGCAGTCGATCGAATCGCTCGTTGAAAGCATTCAGGACTTTGAAGGGGCCGTGGTGATCGTCACGCACAGTGAGATGATCTTGCGTGAAGTCGCTACGAAGCTCATTGTTTTTCAGCATGGTGAAGCGCGAATTTTTGACGGCAGCTACGCCGAATTTCTTGAAAAAATTGGTTGGGAAGAGGAGGGGTCATCGGCACCGGTCAGGCCGAGCCAATCTTCTGTTCAGAAAATGAGCGAACCCGTCAAACAGGAAAATAAAAAAGAAATCCGCAAGCAGCGTTCACAACTGTTGGCTGAGCGTTCCAAAATCCTTGCCCCACTGAAGGCAGAGATGGCTTCGCTCGAAGCCGAGATTACCACGCTGGAAGCGGAGCTGGCTGCCTGCAATCAGCGTCTGATCGATGCCTCCAAGAATCGGGAGATCGCTCAGTTCGCGCTACTCTCCAAATCGATCAAACAACTCCAGCAGGAGATCGAAGGGAAATACACCAAACTTGGCATCGTCACCAAACGCCACGATGAGAAAAATCAAAAGTAAGGGACTTCAAAGTGGACGATTGGCCGTTTGGCCTTGACGCGTTCCCTCGCGGTTTTGACAAATGTAATGAAGGGATCAGGTAATTGGTTCGCAATCCCTTGAGCCTCAGCGATATAGCCGGCCACATCGCCACGCGCCTGGTAATCGACAATCTTGAGGTACAACGCCTCGCCCAAGCGCAACCATTTCAGGAGTTCCTCTTTCGTAATGGCATCGGGTGCCGAAAGATTATAAACCGGCCGCGCCTGATTGCCCGCCCCTTCAAGTCGGAAGAGACCATGTTGGTACCACCAACCGATTTCAAGTGGGATTCCGACTTCGTGACTCTGACCCAGTCTCTCAAAATTCTTTTCAGCCTGAAGCCGCGTCCACTGCCATGAAAGATACGTGAAAAATATTTCTTTTGCCTGATCAAGCGTGAACGTCCCATCTTCAAGTCCGATGCGAAGCGATGTTGGCGACGTCATATCGGCCTTAGGTTCATCGGCCCATCCCCAACGTTCGCCAAAGATGGAACCCATGGTGCCCCCCTTGGCGGTGGGGTAGTTTCGGCTTGGTCCCGCAAAGTGGCCGTTCTCGTGACCCGTCACAAAGCAGACATCGCCGAAACCTGTGACGTATTTTGCATAGGGACCAAGAAGCTCTCCGACGAGCTCAGCGTTTTTTCTCAGTTCCAAAATGCGCAACGCCATGACCATTTTTTTGCGACTGGGAACACCATAATCAAAGTTCGGAAAATTCCATCCGCCGGGGGTTCCGTGAGGAAAGCCGCGCAGGAAACCTGCGTAAGAAAGCATATTCATCGTGTCCACGACGACGGTGTCTTGTCCTTTTTTGCTCGGCTCTCCCTTGTAGGTCGTCTTCTCAACCGCGAGACGGTCAGCATCAACCATCATCTTGGATGCAAACCCTTGGACAGCAGCCTGGGCCTGGCGATCAACGATCCCGACCCACATGAGGGCGGCAAATTTGGTGTTATCGGCCCAGTACGATTCGGTCCCGGGAGAGACCGCGATTCGGAATTCTCCGGCCTCTTGTTCGATAATGGTCCGTAACACCTCCCACGCATCGGTGTTACTGCCGGACCGAAAATAGCGCCCCACGGCAACAAGATGTCGGGCGACATCCGGATGCGCTTGCGCGAGGGATTGGGCAATCTCATCGGCTTTGTCCGCGATCCGCCGTGAGACGTCGGCGAAGAGGGGGTGAAGTGGTAGTGGTGTTGACGTGAGGGAGCCGACGAGGCCTTTGAGTGCGGGCTTCATTTTTCTCTCGAGCGATGTCCGCTTTGCCTCGAGTTCTTTCTTTCGCGCAGCGGGGAGGTCACTCTTGGCGAGTTCCGCATCGATTGTATCGAGTCGCTCGACGAGCGGGTAAAGCCTCTCGAACACAGCGAATGGTTTTTCGCTTCCCGCCCATTCCACCACGGTATCGGGACGAAAGACGGGATCAGCGAGCGTTGCATGCTTTTTATAGGCCCATGTGATGAGTCGCCAGTCGGTTGGGGTCAGATTCCACGGAAGCATGCCGTTGATCGCCGGATAGTCGGGTGGGATGGGATACAGAGAACAATCGCGTTCATCGGTATGGAACGGCACGGGACAATGATCGGTCATCGTGTGCGTGATCATCTCCCATGCCCCGGCGATGATGTCGGAACGAGACACGTCACGTTTGAGTTGCTCGAGGTATTCCGGAAGACGGGGATTGGATTGCAAAAGGTACAGTTCGTTCATGAGTGGACCAAGTTCGCGGGCCGCACGATCCGCGGCGGTACGAGCGATGGGAGAGAGCGAGGCACGAAGATCAGAATTTGAGATATAAATATGACGAAACGCTTCGGGGATCGCATTCTGAACTTCAAGGTAATAATCGGCGCGTGTCGCAAATGCTGCGGAAAGTTGTCGGTGGAGCGCTGGGGTAAATGGTGCGGGGTAGGCGCTGGTCACACCATAGCGCGTGAGGTATTCATCATTCACCCGGACTTCACCGGGGTCGGGAATATTTCGTTGCGGACCGTTGTCATGAACCCACGTGAGGCCTTCTGCCTCGAGTGAGTTTTTGTTGAGGGCACGACGAAAGCGATCGGACGAGGGATAGTTGCGGGGATCCGGGAAACCCGTGGAGAAGACCAAAGCCGCCGAGCGACTTGGCCCCGCATCACCTGAAGCCAACATGGGACCTCCTGTCTCCCCCCGGGAGCGGTCTCTAGGTGGCTTTGCGATCGGCGTCAATTGAAGAAAATCAATCGCCCCCTGGACCGTGAGGTCCAGAGGGCGTTGTGGAGTCGACGGGATCTCTTACGAGACGACAGTGACTTCGGTCGCGTGCTCACCCTTTGGGCCTTGACCCAGGGTGTACGTGACCTGCTGGCCTTCGGACAAAGACTTGAAGCCCTCGGCCTGGATGCTGGTGTGATGGACAAAAACGTCCTTTCCACCATTCTTCGGGGTGATGAAACCGAACCCCTTCGCATCGTTAAACCACTTGACGGTACCTTCTTGCTTGTCGGACATGACGTCCTCCTTATTGTCTGCGGTAGTTGTTGGGGGAAACTGCAAGACTCGAGTACTATTACTGAAATCTCTGATTTCCTAACTACAACGCTAGATTGTTGGCGGCTTCTAGTGGCTTTCCAAAATTATAGCAAGAGAAATCTTTCCCCTGGAATCGTGCCGTGATTTCCGGTAGGCACACCGGTCGTATCCACCTTCAGGAGGAGTTCTTATGACCGACCCATTTTTGGAACGCGTGCAGAAGGATGTCACGGCGAACAAAATCCTGTTGTTCATCAAAGGGACCAAAGACCAGCCCCAATGTGGTTTTTCGGCCCATGTGATCGAGATTTTCAAGGAGATCGGAGAACCTTTCGAGACACGCAATGTCCTGGCCGATCCGGAACTGCGTGCCCGAATGAAGGAGTTCTCCCAATGGCCCACGTTCCCGCAGATTTACATTAACGGAGAGTTCGTTGGTGGGTGTGACATCGTGTCCGAGATGTATCACAAGGGCGAACTGCAGAAACTCGTCCGATGACCACCGTCGAAAGCATCAAGAAGTCACTCACCGAACAGTTTCATCCGACGCACCTCGAGGTGCACGACGACAGCGCGGCCCACGCGGGTCATGAAGGCGCGCGGCTCTCGGGTGGTGGTCATTATACGGTTGTCATTGTTGCCGATGGTTTCGCGGAAAAAAATGCGGTTGCGCGCCACCGATTGATTTACGCTGCCCTGCAGAACGAGATGAAAGACGCCATCCACGCCTTGGCCATTCAGGCCTTCACGCCGACGGAGTGGCAAGTTCGTCGATAAGCGGTGTTTTTGTTTTCTTAAAGACCATGACGCTACCGATCACGACGATACCGACAAAGAGCAGGGCGTTGAGCGACCACCACGACAGGGCGGGAAATCCGGCCTCGACGAGTTTGGTCATCGCAACGACCCCAGCCCCCATCGTGAGACTCCCGAGCGCCACCATGATGCCGACGAGCGACATCAGAAACGGCTGAATCGTCTTGGGAGATTTCAAGCTGATCATAAAGTCGACGTGCGGTGCGATGAACATTTCTCCCATCGCAAAGAGCACGATAAACCACCACAAACGATAGGCCGACGGACTTGCCACCAACGCGATGAAGGCCGCTGCGACACACAGAAAACCCAGAATAAATCCCGACGATTCCTTCCTCTTATGGAGCCAGAAGAACGCTTTGCTGAAGTACCCTTGCAGGCAAACGATCATGATCGGATTCACGGCCAGGACCCAGCCTATGAACGAGGGGAGTTGTTCGTATTGCTTGAGATAATACGGAACAATTTCGATCTGAAAGTAGGAGCAGGTATATAGGAGCATAATAAAGAGAAAGATGAGGGCCGTCCGGTATTGCGCAAAGTCCCTATATAATGATGTGACCAACTGGGTGGCCGTGACCTTGGCCTCGACCGGTTTTTTTCCGGGGTGGAAAAAGAAGAAACAGGCAGCGAGAACGACAAAGTAACAGGCGGCCACGCCTAAGAAAATTTCACGGGCGGAGTGTTGATAGGGAAGGGCAAAGGCGATGACGGGGGCAATGCCGCCGCCGGCATTGGATGCTCGGTAAAAGAGACTAAAGGCGCTGATGCGTTCTTTTTCGTCCTCCAAAGACGCCGCCCAGAGTTTCGTGATGAGGTTGGTAAGCGAGAGTCCCAAGCCGGCGCAGAAATACATGACGACGCACCAGAGAAAACTGGGGAAAAAATACACGCCGGCGAAGGCACCGACGGCCAAGACATAGGCCAACAACATCATGCCTCGAAACTGGTAACGCGGAACGATCGGCGCCCAGAAGAGGGCCAGCCCGTGATTCCCGAATCCAAAAATACCGAGCAGCAGCGCGATCTGATACGGACTAAATTCAAATGGGGGTTCCAAAAAGAGAATCGCCTGCAACACCACGAGGACAAAATATCCGATTGCACTCAAGAACCGCGCCAAGGCCACGACCTGCAAGGTTGCCGATGTCCCTCGAAAGAGCATTGATCTCCGCTAGCTTTTCAGACCATCTTCGTCAATACAGCACCTGGTCGATGGCCCAGCGGTAATAAATCTGTCCTGACATCGTGAGGTCACGAATCGGAACACCTTCGTTCTGGCCGTGATAGTTGCGTGGCGGTCCGATGAGGTCTTCACCAGGGTTGCCGAACGTGGGCCCCACGGCCAAAAGGTTTGGTTCTCCCTTGGCATCTGTGCCACCACCGATGGCGTGCTGAGGGCACGTGCCACCCGTGACATCCTTATAGGTCGCAAGGATGCTGCGAAATGCGGGTGACTTCAGATTTTTGAAATCAGGGCCGACTGCCGTTCGTGTCGTAAACGTAATATGTGCATCTGGGTTCGCTTGATTAAAACTTGAGACGATCGTTCGAAAGACGGACGCAAAACGACCATCATGATCACTCGCGTATCGAACATCGACTTTGAGTGTTGCCTCCGTTTCACTCGTCGTGAACCGAGTGAGCGCATACGTGGTTCCATTTCCTTTGTGAAAGATCGCGTCATCGGCAACGAGCGTTTTTGGTTGAAGCTCTCCGAAAACGCGTGTCCCCCATGTGGAAGCGATGAAGTGCGTCATGGTTGCGAGTGAATTCTGGGCAAGCGTTGCGATCGGCGGCTTCATGGCCTTGTCGTCACTCAAGTGAGCAAGAAACAGGGCCAGCGACACAAGGGGATTGGCACCCGTAGCACGATTGAACTCAGGTGCCGAACCATGCTGGGCTCCCACGACAAATG
>JACQMA010000068.1 GCA_016203825.1 Deltaproteobacteria bacterium
CTTACACTGAGGACAGGTCGAAAGACCCGTGGGCTCGAGTTTCATGTTTTGAGCGCGGCGCGAATCGCGTTTTGCCCTGGATTTTCGATGCTTCGGAACTGCCATACAACCTCCCGTGAAAAAGTGGTGTGTGCCCTAACGGAAAGCCGGCTGAGTGTCAATTATCCTATTTCTTTTTGAGTTTCAGCTTTTTGAGCGGCTCCCAACGGGCATCGGCCGTTGTCGGTTTACAATGACAGGGGCCAAGATTCAGGTCCTTGCCGCAGTGCTGGCATAACCCCTGACACGCAGGCTGACAGACATGCTGCATCGGCTGGTGGAGGAGCAGTTGCTCGCGAACGATGTCGGCGATGTCAAAACGATCTCCTTCATAAAAGCTAAACTCGAGATCATCCTTGACGATCTCATCATCGCCCCGCGCTTCACCCCTCTTCCGTCGAAGCGGGGCCAAATGAAGGTGGATCCCCAGCGTATTGCGGTCAACATAGGATTTGAGACAACGGTCACAGACGGCATGATTCGTGTACAAGAGGTTCCCGTCGATATCGACATCGTCATCGCACTTGGCACAGAAAAGATCGAGTTCCGCAGCGTCCTTTGCGGTGAATTCCTTCGACAGGACTTCCAGCATCGTGCGCTCGAGCCATCCATGGGTTGCGGCCGTCGCCGTCACCTGCAACCCTTCGTCTGGTATGTCCTCAATCAGAATTTCCATCGACATCCCCTCAATCCATTGATATTCCTAAGATATCCCATCACCATTACATTTTGCACGCAACTTCTTCAACTCGAATAGGTATAACTTGACTAGCTTGACTAGTTAAGTTACTATGGTCCCGTATGGCAACGAGTTATTCCATTTATGAGGCCAAATCCCGCCTGAGCGAGCTTCTCCGGCAGGTTAAAAGTGGAACTGAAGTGACGGTGACCGAACGGGGCGAGCCTATCGCCAAAGTCATTCCCTTTCCTCGCCAGGAATCGTTCGACGATCGTTTTCAAGAACTCGCACGCTCCGGTCAATTGACCTTGCGTTCTCAGAAAGAATTTCCTTCTTCGGGAAAACCAATCACGGGTGCTCTCAAGCGCTTTCTGCAAGAAAGAGAATAAATGAAGATCACCTACGTCGACACCTCTATCCTCGTCGGCATGTTGTTTGAAGAAAAAGAAGCCCATAAGTGGAAACGTTTTCTGAACACCAAGGATGACACGGTCAGTTCCGCTCTGGTTGAAGCGGAATTACTCGCGGCAGCCGCCAGGGAAAAAGTTGATCTTGCGCTAGCGTTTTCATTTTTGGAATCGGTGACCCTTCTCCATCCCGACCGTTCCCTCAAAGAAGAATACACAAAAGTTTTCTCCATCGGATACATCCGCGGGGCCGACGCCTGCCATCTGGCCTCTGCCTTGTTTCTCGATCCCGAAGCAAAAACCGTTTCTTTCTTGACGGCTGATACACAACAACGACATATCGCCGCAAAACTCGGATTTGAAACTCCTTCTCTATGAAACCTCGTGTTCGATTTGCACCAAGCCCGACCGGCCCGCTCCATATTGGCGGCGCGCGGACGGCCCTCTTTAACTGGCTCTTTGCGCGCCATCACGGCGGAACATTTGTCCTGCGGATTGAAGACACCGATCTTGAACGCTCGACGAAGGAGTTCGAACAGTCCATTCTCGACGGCATGACGTGGATGGGACTCACGTGGGACGACGAGCTCGTCTATCAAACCCAGCGGATGCCACTCTATAAGGACCACGTTCAAAAACTGCTCGATGAAGGCAAGGCCTACCGTTGCTCGTGTACTCCCGAAGAACTCGAAACCAAGCGCAAGGCGGCACTAGCAGCGGGACAAAAGCCAAAGTACGACGGAAAGTGTCGCAAGAACCCACCCCCTGCGAGCACTCCGGCCGCTATTCGCTTCAAAGCCCCGGAAATGGGAACAACGACCTTCCATGATATCTGTCGCGGAACGATCAGTTTTGAAAACAGTGAACTCGATGATCTCATTATCGCGCGTAGCGACGGAACGCCGACGTACAATTTTACGGTCGTCGTCGACGACGTCACGATGAAGATGACCCACATTATCCGCGGCGACGATCACTTGAACAATACACCGCGCCAAGTTCTCCTCTATCAGGCTTTCAACTACCCGATCCCGGAATTCGCGCACCTTCCGATGATCTACGGCCCCGATCGGAAGAAACTCTCCAAGCGGCACGGTGCAACGTCGGTCTTCGAGTACAAAGATATGGGTTTCCTGCCTTCGGCGATGATGAATTACCTTGCGCGGCTGGGGTGGTCTTCGGGCGATCAAGAAATTTTTACGATTGAAGAATTGATCGAGAAATTTGATCTGAATCAGGTCGGGTCGACACCGGCGATTTTCGATCTTGAGAAGCTTAGATGGGTCAATAGTCAGCACCTGGCGAAATATTCGGTAGCTGATCTCGTCAACCTCACGCGCCCCTTCTTGCAGCAACTGGGAGTTGCACTCACTGATCAGACGTACGCCGAACGCGCGATCGCCTCCGAGCGCGAACGCGGCAAGACCCTCAAGGAATTGGCCGAGGCGTCTGCATTTTATTTTCGTGATGAAATTGTTTTTGATCCAACAGCCGCCGAAAAATGGCTCAATCCCGAAGGAAAAAAGATCCTCACGACACTTCGTGATCGACTTGGAACCCTCAACGACTGGAACGTCGATGTGATCAAGGCCATCTTTGACGCCCTCGGAAAAGACATGGGACTTAAAATGGTAAACCTCGCCCAACCCGTGCGCGTCGCGATGACCGGCACCACCGTAAGTCCTGGCATTTACGAAGTGCTCGCGATTTTGGGAAAAGAACGTACCCTCAAGAGAATTGCCCGCGCTCTCGCTTGACACCAGAAAACACCTGGTGCTTTCTGGTCAGGTCATGCCTCTTTGCGAGCAGTCATCCTACACCCCTCCCCGTTTTCTCACGAGCGGGCACGCGCAGACCGTGTGGGCGAGTCTCACGCGGCGAGTCGCGGGGGTGACGTATCGACGTGAACGCATTGAGACTCCGGATGGAGATTTTCTTGATCTGGATTGGTCCCCGGTTGGTTCCCCGAAACTCGTCATCGTCTCCCATGGATTTGAGGGCAATGCGTCCCAGGCCTATGTCCAGGGAATGGTGAAGGCCCTCCATCGACGAGGGTTCGATGTGCTCGCCTGGAGTTTTCGCGGACTGAGTGGCGAACCCAACCGATTACTCCGCACCTATCACGCAGGTGATTCGGGGGATCTCGAAACGGTCATTCGACATGCGCTTTCGCAACAGCGTTACCGGACGCTCGATCTCGTCGGATTTAGTCTTGGGGGCGGTCAGATCTTGAAGTTCATCGGTGAGCGGGCATCGGATGTGCCCAAGATCATTCGTCGGGCTGTGACGATCTCGGTCCCCTGCCATCTCGCGTCGAGTGCCGCCAAATTCACGCAGATGTCCCATCGAGTGTACATGTACTACTTTCTTCGTCGCTTTCACCGGACCCTTTCGGCAAAAGAAAAGATCATGCCCGATCAGCTGAGCACGAGCGGGTTTTGGAATCTCAAGAATTTCCACGATCTCGACAACCGGTATACGGCACCGATCCATGGCTTTCAGGATGCCCACGACTACTGGGCAAAGGCTTCCTGCAAACCCTTTCTTCCTGACATTCGCATCCCGACGCTGCTGCTGAATGCGAAGGACGATCCCTTTTTGGCGGCAGAAAGTTATCCGATGGAGACGGCACGCACCAATCCACATCTTTTTCTCGAGACACCAGCCTACGGCGGCCACGTGGGCTTCGTCGCCTTTAACGACCACAACGAATACTGGTCCGAAACCCGTGCGGGAGAGTTTCTGCAGGAGTCCGACTCCTAACCGGGGGACCCTTCAGTAAATCTTGAGATACCGAATGTGGAGGCCTTTGGAGGTCCAGGCGACGTCGAAGCCGACGCGCGCGCCTTCGCGCAAATATTTTTTGTCGGCCTTGGGACCGACGAGGTCAAGTTCGGCAATCTTGAAATAAATATCTTCGCCCTTTTCGTTCTTCACAAACCCAAATCCCTGGTGGGGATAGTACCGCGCAACCTTGCCCTTCGTGAAAAGATCGCGGTCATCGACCGATGGCTCGACGATTTCCTCCCGTCCCCGGCCAACGGGAACCGGAAGCCAGTTGGGGAGGCGCACGCGAAGGGACGATGTTGATTCGAAGTTCATCGGACGTATTTATTCCCACGACGATTGTTCTGACCAGCAGCGGCAGTCTTTTTCTCTTTTTCTGGCGCTGGCTGCTCCATCGGCTGCATGTACATCGATTGCCGCCGCTCTTCAAGCTCGCGAATACGCATTTGCACCGGAAGTGTACCATCGTTCTTCACAATGACCGGTTTAATGAAGACGAGGAGCTCC
>JACQMA010000004.1 GCA_016203825.1 Deltaproteobacteria bacterium
AGCGGGTTTACGTCCGTGAGCATGACGGGGATTGACGTGAGTGCGTGTGACGCGTTGGCGCAGGAGATTGCGGACGGCAGTGGCAAGGGCGGTGATGAGTGTTTTGCGGGTGGGCAACAGGAGAGTGAAGAGCAGGAGACTGATCTTTCCGGGACCTGGGATGTTACCACCAGTGGGGCAAGTTGTATACCGCAGTCCACTGATCTCACAGTAACCGGCAGCGGCAATAGTTATGCGTCAAGTTACCTCACCTCCACGATTTCGATGAGCGTGACGGGTCCAACGAGTTGTGGAATGGTGTTTAACACGCAAACCGGTGTCACCACATGTACCAGCTGCAGCCTTTCTCTCCAGGGGTCGGGTGCTGCGGGGTCAACGATTACCATGGGCACATGTGGAAACTGCAGCAGCATGGTGTGGACAAAACAGTAGTTTCTCACTTGTTCCAAGGTATTTCAGGTATTGCTCACGGATTCGGTTTGCGTGGTGTTGAGCCTTCCGGTCTTATTCAAACGAAACAAGTTCATGGTGATCGCGTCCATCGACTTCCCGTTTCTCAAGATGATCCCATCGAAGGGGATGCGTTTATCACGAACCACCCCAACACCGTGTGTTCGGTTCGTACTGCTGATTGTGTCCCCATCTTGATGGTCGATCCCGTTCGTCGTGCCGTGGCAGCGGTGCACGCCGGGTGGCGGGGGAGCCAGCTCAATATTGCCACCACCACCATCATAGCAATGAACGAACATTTCGGCTCATTGCCGAAAGATCTCGTCGTCGCGATTGGTCCGCGTATTTGTCTCACATGTTATGACGTCGGGAAAGACGTTGCCGACCAGTTTCTTGCGTATGCCCCAACAGGTGTTCATCTGATCGGTGATCGTTGGCATCTCGACTTGGGGGAGATCAGTCGTCAGCAGTGTCTTGCTGCCGGAGTCGCATCCGATCATATCGATGTACTTTCGCTGTGCACCACGTGTCGCCCCGATCTCTTTGCCTCGTATCGGCGCGATCGAGGTGAAGATCGGCAGATCAGTTTCATTGCCCTAAAATCGGCTTGTCAATGGGCGGATGACGTGTAGAATCCGCCACCTCATGAAAAAATTGGCCATCATCGTTTTAGCGGGGGGCTTAGGCACGCGGATGAAATCGCTCCTACCGAAGGTTCTCCACCCGCTCGCGGGCAAGCCACTCCTTTCGTACCCTGTGGCCATCGCCCGGGCGATCAAGGCGAAACCGGTTTTGGTTGTGGTGCCGCCGCGTGTTCGAAGGATTCACGAGTTTGTTCATGAGGTTGGAGCTACCGCTATCATCCAGTCACGTCCGCTCGGGACCGCCCATGCCGTGGCCGCAACGGAAACGAAACTCAAAGATTTTCGTGGGTGTGTCGTCATTTTGAGTGGGGACGTTCCCCTTTTGCGAATCGAGACGGTCACCGCCCTCATCAAGAGCGTCGAAAAGAAACAGGCGACGTTGGGACTGACGACCATGCGGCTTGATGATCCCGGGATGTATGGTCGTATCGTCCGTGATCGTGATGGAGAAATCGTACGGATTGTCGAGGCCCGGGATGCGAGTTCCGAGGAGTTGAACATTCGTGAAGTCAATGCAGGGGTGTATTGCGTGGACAAGGACTGGCTTTTCGATGCCCTTCGTCGCGTAAAATCCGATAACGCCAAGCAAGAGTATTACCTCCCCGATATTCTTTCGTTGGCCGTCGCAGAAGGAAAAGGGGTGACGACGTTTCTGACACCTGATCCCGATGAGGTGCTCGGGATCAACACCCGCGTTGACCTCGCGCGTGTGGGACGCATTCTTCGTCGCCGGATCAATCACGGACACATGCTGCGTGGGGTGACGATCTGGGATGAGGATGATACCTCTATTGATGAAGGGATCACCATTGGGGAAGATACGACGATTCTTCCCACGACGTTTCTTGTGGGAAAGACGAAGATCGGTCGAAACTGTCTCATCGAGCACGGTGTCTCCATCAAAGACACGATCATCGGCGATGGCGTGACGATCAAGGCGATGAGTGTGGTGGAAGGCAGTCGCATTGCTCCCGGCGCCACGATTGGTCCCTTCGCGCGGATTCGTCCTGAATCGGTGATTGGTGCGAAGGTGCGCGTTGGAAATTTCGTCGAGATCAAAAAGAGTGTCCTTTGCGAGGGAGCAAAGGCCAATCACCTCACGTATCTTGGGGATGCGAGTGTGGGCAAGGGAACCAATGTCGGCTGCGGGACGATTACCTGTAATTACGACGGCCACGCCAAACATCGCACGATCATTGGGGAGAAGGTCTTTGTGGGGAGTGATGTCCAGTTTGTCGCCCCCGTGCGTGTCGGGGCTGGAGCCACCATCGGGGCCGGTTCGACAATTACGGGAAATGTGCCCGCGAAGGCGTTAGCCCTTGCGCGCGCGAAGCAGGTTGTGGTTAAGGGATGGCGGCCAAAGTGGAAGCGGAAGAAGAAGGGATAATTCATGTGCGGGATCGTTGGATATATTGGTCAAAAGCCAGCCACACCTCTTCTCATTGAGGGGCTTCGTCGTCTTGAATACCGCGGGTATGACTCTGCCGGCATTGCGGTGATCGGCGGTGACGGTGTCCAGATTCAGCGGGCGGAAGGGAAACTTGCGCAGCTGGAATTGCTCCTGCGCGATCATCCCATCACCGGTGTAACGGGTATCGGTCACACACGCTGGGCGACGCACGGGAAGCCTTCAGAGACCAACGCGCATCCGCATCGCTGTCAAAATGTCGTCGTGGTTCACAATGGGATTATCGAAAATCATGATGAGTTGAGAATTGACCTCGAAGGTGAGGGACATCAGTTTGAATCCGACACCGACACCGAAGTTGTGTGTCACCTCATCTATGCGTATCTCAAAAAAGGTTGCGATACGCTTTTAGCCATTCGCAAAACCCTTCACGACATTCGTGGCTCGTATGCCCTGGCGATCCTCAATGTCGATGAACCGACGCACCTCTATGTCGCCCGCCGAGGTGGTCCGCTGGTTGTCGGTTTTAATGGTGGCGACGCAATCGTGGCGTCCGATGTGACGCCGATCTTGCCGCATACGCGTCGCATGGTCTTTCTGGAAGATGGTGATTTCGGACGCGTGAGTGCCACGGGTCTCGAACTTTTTGATATGGAAGGAACTCTCCTCACGCGACCCTTTCAGTCCATTCCCTGGAATCCGATCCAAGCCGAGCGCGGTGGCTACAAGCACTTCATGCTCAAGGAAATTTTTGAACAACCTCAGGTGATCGAAGATGCCCTGACCGGTCGTTTGAGTCGTGGTCGTGTCACGGTCAAAGAGCTTCAGGAAGTGTGTGGGGGCGATGATTTTCCTTTCGACGATATCACCATTCTTGCGTGTGGAACGTCGTATCACTCAGGGCTCATCGGGAAATATATTATCGAAGCCCTCGCGGGTGTTCGCGTGACGGTCGACCTCGCGAGTGAATTTCGCTATCGTGATACGATCACGTCCGAACGAAGTCTCGTGATTCCCATCACGCAATCCGGTGAAACCGCCGATACGATTGCTGCGACGCAGCTTATGAAAGATCGGGGACAAAAGGTCTTGGCGATTTGCAACGCGATCGGCAGTACGATCACGCGGCTCGCGGATGCCACGATGCTGACGCATGCCGGACCCGAAATTGGTGTCGCGTCGACAAAGGCCTTTACGACGCAGCTCGTGGTTCTTTATCTCTTTGCCCTCGATATCGGTCAGCGTCGTGGAAAGCTGAACGCAGATGTCGTGGTGAAGCATGTGAAAGAGTTGCGGCGTTTGCCGCGCCAAATTCAGGACTTGTTGGAACATGGGAAACGCTTGCAGCCCCTCGCACGGGAGCTCGCTGAGGCCGATCATGCCCTCTACATCGGCCGCGGCCTTCATTATCCCGTGGCCCTCGAAGGGGCGCTGAAACTGAAGGAAATCTCGTATCTTCATGCCGAGGGTTTTGCCGGCGGAGAACTCAAGCATGGTCCGATTGCCCTGATCGATGAAGGAACCCCTGTGATCGCCATGGCGCTGAAGGATGCGGTGTACGAAAAGATGCTTTCGAATATCGAAGAAGTTCGCGCCCGCGGGGCGAATGTCCTGGCGCTGGTCACCGAGGGCGATGAAACCCTTCGCGCCAAGGTTCATCACGTGATTGAAATTCCCGAGACGAATCCTTATCTTGCCGCGGTCCTCGCCTCGATTCCTTTGCAGCTCCTTGCTTATTATGTTGCTGATCACAAAGGGACGGATGTTGATCAGCCACGCAATCTCGCCAAAAGTGTCACCGTTGAATAATGGAATTGAATCCCCAACAGCAAGAAGCCGTTGAGCACGGCGGTGGGCCACTCTTGGTCTTGGCCGGTGCCGGCAGTGGCAAGACGCGGGTGCTCACATCGCGGATTGCGCGTCTCGTCGTCGAACAGCAGGTTCCCGCCTCTTCCATTCTTGCAGTCACCTTCACCAATAAAGCCGCCGACGAAATGCGACGCCGTCTCGAGTCACTCATCGGTCCCAAGGCCCGCGAACTTGCGCTCGGAACATTTCATGCCATCTGCCTTCGCATCCTCCGTCGTCACGGTGAGGCCGTGGGGCTCGGTCCCCATTTTACGGTCTATGATGATGACGATCAACGTGCGTTGTTGAAACAGTGTGTTGAACTCTTGGGACTTCCCGAAAAACGTTTTCCGATTTCATCGCTCCTCGATCGTATTTCACGCGCGAAGGATCAATGCCTTGATCCGCAGGCGTTTGCTGCAGAGTCGCATGATTTTTACCTGACTCGGGTCGCCGAGGTGTATGCCCTCTATCAACGCCGCCTCCTCGAAGTTCAGGCTGCGGACTACGGTGACC
This sequence comes from Deltaproteobacteria bacterium, assembly GCA_016203825.1. Lineage (GTDB taxonomy): Bacteria > UBA10199 > UBA10199 > 2-02-FULL-44-16 > 2-02-FULL-44-16 > JACQMA01. Next base: position 4,867 of record JACQMA010000004.1, read on the forward strand.
TCATTCGCCTCGTGGTCACCCTCTTCGAGCGCACACCGGCGATTCTCCACGCACATCGCGAACGCTGGCAGCACCTGTTGGTCGACGAATACCAGGACACGAATCATGCCCAGTATCGACTCCTGAAATTCCTTGCCGATGGGCATCGGAATCTCATGGTGGTCGGCGACCCCGATCAATCGATCTACGCCTGGCGCGGAGCGGACGTTTCGAACATCCTTCGGTTCGAGCAGGATTTTCCTGGAGCTAAAGTGGTTCGACTCGAGCAGAATTACCGATCGACGAAGACGATCCTTGCGGCGGCGCAAGGTGTGGTCGAGCAAAATGCGAGACGAAAACCCAAGACGTTGTGGACGGATAACGCTGATGGCGATCGCATCGAAGCGATCGTGGCCGCCACGGAGCGCGAAGAAGCGAACGAGATCCTCGGTCGCATTCGTGCCTTCGCTACGACGGGAAAGCGTTTCGATCAGGTCGCCATTTTTTACCGGACGAACGCGCAGTCGCGACCGTTCGAAGAAGTCTTTCGCGCCGAAGGGATTCCGTATCGCATCTATGGCGGCATTCGTTTTTATCAGCGCGCCGAGATCAAAGACATCATCGCCTACCTTCGGCTTGTGGCGGATCAGCGCGACGACATGGCATTTCTGCGGATCATTAATACTCCAACGCGGGGGTTGGGGAAGGGGACGATCGACAAACTCGTTTCATTCGCGCGCAGCAGAAATGAAGGTATCTTCGCCGCCCTCGCGCATTTTGTGACGTCGGATCATGTGCGACCGACGCAAGCGAAGCAGCTGAGCGTCTTTGCAGTGATGATCACTGAACTTGCCGTCACGGCCCACACACGACCGCTTGCGGATTTGCTTCACGACGTCCTGGAACGAAGTGGGTACATCCAGGCTCTGGTCGACGAAGGAACGATCGAGGCCGAGGGTCGCATCGAAAATATCAACGAGTTGGTGTCCGCGGTTGAAGAATTTATTGTCGAAGAAGAAGGATCGACGCTCCAGGCTTTCTTGGATCAAGTGGCGCTCATCTCTGCGTCCGACGAAGTCCAAGGTGATCAGGGCGCGGTGACGCTCATGACACTTCACCTTGCCAAGGGATTGGAATTTCCGTTCGTCGCGATCGTCGGGATGGAGGAGGGGCTCCTTCCCCACGCGCGCTCGCTCGACAACCCCGATGCGCTCGAAGAAGAGCGGCGGCTGTGTTACGTCGGGATGACGCGCGCCAAGGAACGTTTGGTCGTGGGCTATGCTCGCCGTCGCCAAATTTTTGGCCAGACGCGCTACAGTGTCCCGTCACGATTTCTCGATGAAATTCCAGTACATCTTGTAAGTGGTATGTCATTGCGAGGAGCAGAGCGACGAAGCAATCTCCTGGAAACACGTGATGCAGGAGATCGCCACGTCCATGCTGGGCTCGCGATGACAACGGGTGATGATTTCGACCAACGCTCTCCCGACGAACAACCACTTCCCTTCCCGATCGGAGCGCGCGTCCATCACCCGACGTTTGGCCGCGGCATCATTCGTAAGTGCGAACGCTCTTCTACCGGCCACAAGGTCATCGTCCAATTCGACAACGGGCATCTCAAACGCCTGATTGCTGAGTATGCGGGATTGATACCGTTATAACTTCCACTCCGTGACTTCGGGGTAGTCTTCGTTATCGGAAAAGGAATCTTCGGAGGCGTCGGAGAAGACGTCTTCTCCTGCCACAAGGTGGGTCACCAAACGTTTGAGTTCGGCGAGATTCGTATACGGTTTGTGAAGGAGATGAAATCGATGTTCATCGAGTGAGAAATGTTTCAACTTTGCGCCGTAGGCCGTTGTGAGCAAGACTTCGATCTCGGGATGATGTTTGCGCGCAAGTTCCGCAAGCTCGAAACCGTTACGTGACGGAAGAATCACATCACTAATGAGGAGGGTGTAGGGAGATGCCGCCAACATTTTTGCCGCCTTGTCGGCATCGCTTACGAGTTCCACGCCATCGATCTGCAACTCGTTCAAGAGACGCCGCCAAAATTGGAGAAACGTCGGATCGTCTTCCACCACCATCACACGTTGTGCTTCATCATGGATCTGCATGGGTCCCTCGTTTGCCCATTAAGACTCCAAGAAGCATGCCAAGATTGACCAAAGGGGGTGATAGTATAACTCACTGAAATTACTTATGAATTTATGACAACTACGAGGGGGCCGTGATCAAAATGGGTGATTTTTCACGACTTTTTTGTGCGCTGCTGGGTGAAAAGAGCTTGCGCGAGCTCGCGTGGAGACGCTGAAGGTTTGGGAAGGGCGATGCCGATAAACTCACGACCATGACGCACCACGAGGTCAATACGTGCTGCTCGTCGTGCCGCTGCGTCGAGTCGTGAAAGGAAGGGGAGGAGTGCTTGGCGATGGCGGCCGTGAACCACCAGGGCTTCAATGTCGGTGAGTTTCAAACACAGGACGGTATTCTTGAGCGTGCGGCGTTCGGTTTCAAGGGGAAGACAGACATGATGGCGGCTCAGTCGCCGAACCTCGCGCTTGAGTGAGGCAAGCCACTTCGCCGCTGGCGGACGCGCCCCCAAGACTCCAATGATCCTAACCATGTCGTTTTCGTGCATCTTCGATATCCTTCGCAATCTGCGCTGCCAGGCTTTGCGCATTGGCAAATTTCATTTCATCACGCAATCGTTCGAGAAACGCAACCGTGATGGTCTTTCCCGTGAGGTTGCGTTCCGCATCCAAGAGATGGGTTTCGATCAAACGCTCCTGTCCGTCAAACGTAGGATTGACACCCACATTGGTGACCGAGGCGAGTGCATCCTTCTCTTCGGCGAGTTGGGTCGTCGTCACATAGACGCCGCTCCCGGGTGCCAGTCGTTCCCCAACGGCAATATTTGCGGTGCGTGCGCCAAGGTCTTTTCCCCGACCGGTACCGGTTTGGACTTTGCCGGTAAACGTAAACGGGCGTCCCAAAAGTTTCGCCGCCCGCTCGACCATCCCTGCGGTGATGAGTTGGCGAATATGGGTGGAGCTGATCAGTTCGTCATCGACAAATTGGGCAGGAACAATTTCGATACGGATATTCGCATCACGGCCGAAGCGTTCGAGGTCGTGAACGGTGCCCGCGCGTTTGTGGCCGAACGTAAAATCATATCCCACGACAATGGCGCTCGCGTGAAGTCGCTCCTGAAGCATGGTGCGAAAGAAATCTTGAGGAGACAGGTGAGCGAAGGCGATGGTAAATGGTTCAACGACCGTGACGTCAACCCCGGCCTTGGCCATGGCCGCGAGCCGTTCGTCGAGCGGTTGAAGCAGCGGTGGTGCGGCGTGAGGGGCGAGCACTTCGGCGGGATGCGGATCAAAGGTGAGGGCCACCACCTGGCCGTCCATCGCATCCGCGATCGCGCGAGCCCGATTGAAAAGTTCTTGGTGGGCAAGGTGGACACCGTCAAAGTTGCCGATCACGACAACGTGCTTCATGTCCCCTCTTCATGAGGGACGACGCGACGAATAATCAGTTGATGGCGCTCGATGAGATCATGATGATCGCGGGCCGCGATCGTGATCACATTTTCTCCAGGCTCGAGGGGAATAGAGGTCGAGAAGGGCAGCGACGAGGCGTGATTTTTGGCCGAGAGGTAATAGATTTTTTTGGCGGCCGCAAAAACAAAGCAGTCCTTGACGGATTCATCATCGGCCACCACGCCTTCGAGTTGGAGGTGATCGCTCGGTGTTTCCAGTGGAGCGGCGGCCGTAAGATCGATCGTGGGGTTCGTGAGCGCCATCAGGGGTGGCGGCGTGATCTTTCCGGAGGCGACGTCGATCGTGATTTCCTTGATCAGCGATGTTCCATAGGAGGGATCGACCACGGTCAGCTCGAGTTTGGCCTTGGGTTCCGTAAAAGAGGAATCAAGGTGAAAGGTGAAGGTCACTTTTTTCGAAGCGCGAGGTTTCAGTTCGCCAATCATTTCTCGTCCGTGTTCCAAAAAGAGACGATCGCCACTTTTGTTACTGAGCAGCGCGACGGCATCTTTACTGGTGCTCCCGCGTCCACGGTTCGTCACCTCGAGCGTGAGTTTTTGAGGGACGCCGGTGGAGATGGATTTCACTTTTGTCCCCGGGGAAGCAAGGTGGTAGCTGATCGTGAATCGCGGCGGTTCTTTTCCCTTGATCGGGATGACCAGCGCCAGTGATTCAGGGATGTGATCGCCCTTTCCGCTAAAGTTGACCGTGGCGCTCAGTTCTTGTGATGGCGTGCCCTCCGGAATCTTGAGTTTGATGTCGGCACTTTTAGTTTCACCGGGGCCGAGTTTCCCAAAGATGAGTTCTTTGTTGGCCAGAAACGATGGGTTCGCTTCGATATTGCCGGCGAGTTGCCAAAAGGGAGACGTCCCGATGTTGGTTGCCGTTAAACGAACAATGCCTTCCTCACCCGCACGGAGCGTGGTGGGTGTTTTTCCTCCGTCAATCATTTTAGAGGAGACGCGCAGTAACGGATTTCCCGTGCTGTCGCCGCGTGACCAGTCAATGTCGAGTTTTTTGAGCTCACTTGCAACATGCTGTATGCCTTGTTCTTGTGCCTGCGCAATGATGGGCGCGGCTGCTTCCAGCATCTCCTGGCTCGTGGGTCTTCCTGCCGTTGCCAGGATGCGGCCTGCGAGCTGAACGGTAATATCATTGCTCACGTCGGGGCGTTTCGAATATTCCTTGGCGCTGACCTCATCGGCCTTCTCCTCATCATGTTTCGGTTCCAGGTAGGGAATCTGCAAGAGCGGTTTGACGGCGGCCTCGGTGGTCCCTTCGAGGTGTTGCTCGAGATCTTTTTCCTGAGGGAGTATATCTTCGAGGATATTCATCTGGTCGCGATCAACCGTCGTGGGACGGAGTTCAATGTCGGGAATCACACCCCGGAGTTGGATCTTGTCGCGCCCTCCCGCCAGGTACTGGGCAATCGTGAGTTTGAGCGCTGTGTTCTCCGCAATGTCAAAAACGGTCTGCACGGATCCTTTTCCAAACGAAGTCTCGCCCATGATCACGGCACGACCGTGGACCTTCAAGGCACCGGCGACGATCTCGGACGCGGAGGCCGAACCGGCATTAATCAAGACGATGAGCGGGTAGGGCGGTTCGTTACCGCGTGCGGTGGCGTCATCACGATCGAGGAGTTCATCGCGTGCGGCCACGGTCGAGACAATGGTGCCCTTTGCCAGAAAATGGTCCGTGAGGTAAATCGCTTGATCGAGAAGCCCGCCGGGATTGTTGCGCAGATCGAGGACGAGACCGTCGAGCGGACGCTCGCTTCGCAAACCTTTAAGGGCCGCGCGAACTTCATCATCCGTATTCGCTTGGAAGTCTTTGACGCGCAGATAGCCTAAGTGTTTTCCGTCGGCGTCGATGGCCGTGTGCTGAACGCTGTCAATCGTAATGAGGGCGCGCGTGAGATTCACCGTGATGGGGTGATCGACGCCCGTGCGTTCGATGACAATTTCAACGGGTGAACCGATCTCGCCCCTGAGTTTTTCGACGGCATCCGTGAGTGACGTGTTGATCGTGGACTCATGATCAATCTGGACGATACGATCTCCCGGTTTAATGCCGGCACGTGCCGCGGGGGTCCCGTCCAGCGGGGCGATGACGGCCAGCATGCCTTCGCGGATACCGATCACAATCCCCAGCCCACCGAATTCCCCCTTCGTGCCGACGCGAAATTCATTCAGCACTTTTGGTGGCAGGAGGTCGGAATGGGGATCGAGTTGATGGAGCATGCCATTAATAACGGCATACTCGATTTCGGAACGGTCCACATCGCCCTGGTAGGAACGATCGATAAACTGGAGAATCACTTTGAGTGTATTGCGCAGGGCGATCATATTATTAACATCGTGAATCGGAAATGATTTTGTCGTCGCACCCACGTTGACCACGGCTTGTTTCTTCGTAAAGGTGACGAGGAGTTCGGGTACGAGCCGTGAGGCCTCCTCAAGTCCCGCTTCCAGCATGGCCCTCGCATCGACGCGTTCGGGATCATAATAGTGACGGTCAATGGCCGCGAGTGTCGTGGACACCAGCTTGGCCTCACCGAGACTGGCTTCGCCGACCCGCGTGAAGAGGGTGATGACGAAAAAGAGGGCCAAAAAACCGATAGGAGAAATGCGTTTCATCGTTTCTTCCACCATCGTAAGGAAATATTCGCGTGATATCAAGG
>JACQMA010000066.1 GCA_016203825.1 Deltaproteobacteria bacterium
GCCGATATCATTGTAGCAGGTGGCATGGAGTCGTTGTCGATCGCGCCGTATCTCCTTCCCAAGGGGAGTACCGGATTTCGCCTCGGCGATGGACAGGTTGTTGATTCCCTTATCTATGATGGTCTGCGCGATGCGTTCGGCGGCCAGCATATGGGTGAGTGCGGTGACGCGTGTGCCGAAAAATATCACCTGTCGCGCGAAGTTCAGGATGCCTATGCGATCGAGAGTTATCGTCGCGCCCAACACGCGATTGAGAGCGGGGCCTTCCGCGATGAAATCGTGGCCGTCTCGATCCCGCAGAAAAAAGGGCCTGCCCTCGTTGTCGATACGGATGAAGAACCGGCCAAGGTCAAATTCGATCGCGTCCCGACTTTGTCTCCTGTGTTTAGCAAGAATGGAACCGTGACCGCGGCGAACGCGAGTTCGATCAGCGATGGTGCCGCGGCCGTTGTCGTGATGTCCGAAGAGCGGGCGAAGGCACTCAAACTGAAACCTCTGGCAACGATCGTGGCGCAAGCCGAGGCCTCGCACGAACCGGAGTGGTTCACGACGGCACCTGTGAAGGCCGTGCAGACGGTGCTCAAGCGCGCGGGACTTCGCGCCGACGACATCGATCTTTTTGAAATCAACGAGGCCTTTGCCGTCGTCACGATGGTTGCGATCAAAGAACTGGGACTCGATCCGCGCAAGGTGAATGTCAACGGTGGTGCCGTGGCCTTGGGGCATCCACTTGGGGCAACGGGGGCGCGTTTGCTGACGACACTGTTATATGCGTTGCAGGCGCGTGGTGCGCGACGCGGGTTGGTGTCGCTGTGCAATGGTGGTGGCGAAGCGACGGCGATGATCGTGGAGCGATCATGAAGATTCAAAAAGTTGGTGTTGTGGGTGCCGGAATCATGGGCAGTGGTATCGCGCAAGTGTTTGCAATGAACGGTTTCGATGTCGTCCTGCACGATATTTCCGAAGAACGTGTTCAAAAGGGAAAAAGTGCGATTGAGAAATCGTTGGGCAAGTTTGTCGAAAAGGGAAAAATAACGGCCGAAGTCTCGCAGGCGATTGTGGGACGCATTTCCACAACGGTATCGCTTGAAAGTTTTGCGGATTGCGATTTGGTCGTTGAAGCTGCAAGCGAAGACATCAAACTCAAAAAAGAATTGTTTCAGCAACTCGATCGTATCGTTTCAAAAACTGCGATCCTCGCGAGCAATACATCGTCGATTCCGATTGGGACGCTTGCGGCAGCGACATCGCGGCCGGCGCAGGTGATCGGCATGCACTTTATGAATCCGCCGCCCTTGATGAGGGGTGTCGAGGTGATTCGTTCTGATGCAACCTCGGATGCGACGGATCGCGCTGTCGTTGAACTCGTGAAGCAGCTCGGAAAAAGTCCGGTGCGTTCGCGTGATCGAACCGGATTTGTCGCGAATCGCATCTTGATTCCGATGATTCGCGAGGCGATCCTGGCGCTTGAAGAGGGAGTTGCGGAACGCGATGACATCGATCGCTGTATGGTCGACTGCTGCAACTTCCCCATGGGGCCTTTGGCACTGGCCGACTTGATTGGGCTCGATACGTGTCAGTCCATCATGAAGGTCATGGCCGATGGCCTGAAAAATGAGCGCTACCGCCCACCACAACTCTTGAACACCATGGTCAAGGACGGAAAATTGGGGAGAAAAACACGCGAGGGATTTTATGACTACCGCAGCTAATATTCTGATGACCATCGACGGTCACGTTGCCACCGTCACGATCAACCGTCCTCAGCAGCTCAATGCCCTCAATGAGCCAACGCTCACTGAGCTCAAGCGTTCTTTTGATGAACTGGGACAAAACCGTGAAGTGCGCGCAATCATTTTGACCGGGAGCGGGGAGAAGGCCTTTGTTGCCGGGGCAGATATCACGGCGATGAGTCAGATGACCCCAGATCAGGCGAGCATTTTTGCACGCCTCGGTCATGAAACGATGTCGAGCATTGAGACCTGCGCGCGACCGGTGATTGCGGCGGTCAACGGTTTTTGTTTGGGCGGCGGTTTCGAGCTGGCACTCGCCTGTGATTTTATCTATGTCGCTGATTCAGCAAAACTGGGACTCCCCGAAGTGGGGCTTGGACTTTTTCCGGGTTGGGGTGGGACGCAGCGGCTCACGAGGTTACTCGGAAAAAATAAGGCGAAAGAAGTGATCTACAGTGCTCGGATCTTCACTGCGCCGGAAGCCTTGGCGATGGGGATCGTCAACAAAGTCTGTCCGCGCGAGTCTTTGCTTGCGGAGGTTGCAGGTGTGGCGCGTGAGATTGCGAGCAAAGGACCGATCGCTGTCGGCATTACGAAATTGCTCATCAATGGCGCGTGCAATACGACGCTGAACGAGGGATTAGCGGCTGAGCGCAATTCATTTGCGGAATGCTTTCGCACCGAGGATTTGAAAGAAGGGTTAAAGGCGTTTGTGGAAAAACGGAAACCGATATTTCAGGGGAAATAATATGGATTTTTCATTAACCGAAGAACAGAAAATGCTCCAACAAACCGTACGCCAATTTGCGCGCGAAGAAATTGCTCCGCACGCGGCCGAACTCGATGCCACGTCGACCTTTCCGTCAGAGGGTGTGAAAAAAATGGCCGAGCTCGGTCTCATGGGGATTAGGGTGCCACACGACCTCGGTGGCGGCGGGATGGAC
>JACQMA010000005.1 GCA_016203825.1 Deltaproteobacteria bacterium
ATGGTGAGCACCGCACGATCCGTCGCGGCACTTCCAACGCCGGCCACATCACCTTGAGATCCTTGCAAATCGCGAGGCTGATAAACGATCAAAATATACGCCGTTGTCTCTCGAACGCCCGGCTGAAATGGCGGCAGCGTCAAGGGGAGGGCAGTAGGTTCCGCTGCTGCCACCGTGGCGAGCGAATCGGCCAACGTGATGCCCCCTTCAGGGATCTGAAATTCACCATGATCAATCGACACCGATTCAATGACCAGATCCGTGACACCGCGATTTCGAAGGGCCATGACTTTTCGTCCGCCCGGGATCGTCATGGCCGCGGTGCCCTGAAGATCAATGGTAAAAAGAGGAATATCATCAGGGCGAAGGAGTGCACACTGGGCATCGACTTCCCCAAATGGTTTTCCGGAATTCGCGAGCGGAAGCAATTCACAGGCTTCTGTGGTGGGATCGGAACATGGCGTGCATCCCGTGAAGGTGTCATGATTGCCACACATCACTTTTTGGCAGGAGAAAAATCCTCGCTCCATGGTGGCAGCAACACCCATCTCTCCCATGTCGACAGTATCAACATCTCCTGCGGCAATCGAACCGTCATCCGCAACGACATCAACTTCTGCCGTCCCACCAGCCTCGCGGGCGATGCTCGTCAGTTCAAAGAGGTCCTGGCCGATCATGATCGACTCGTGGACTTCCCCGGGTTCAACTACGCCCGCCCGAGGCCGAAACGTAACTTTCAGCAGAAAGGACTGTTGAGGTTCGAGTGTTCGCGTCAGCGGGTCCAGTGAATCGAGAAAAAAGGAGCCAACTTGCGGAGAAAGTTTCAACGCGATGGACTTTGAACTTGTATTGGTGACGCGGAAAGTGGTTGTTGCTTCATACGAAGGACCAACGTCGTCAGGTGTGTCAGCGATATACGTTCCATTGGAGACCTCCATCCGTTTTCCTTCCGGGATTGAGGTTTCTGTTTGGGCACCATTCGTATCGATTGCGATTTTCGTGACCTCAACGGAGCGTTCCCCTTGGGATCCACTACAGGACGAAAGCGTCGGTTCAATCGCACCCGTAAAACTTGCCGTGAGAGACGCCCCCATGAGGACCTCGTCAGCGGCTTCAAAAAGCGATCCGAGGACGGTTCCCGTGACCAGCGTCATGGCCCCTGAGGGATCGGGGACTTTTCCGGTGAGTGCGGGAAGATCTGGGAGTTCGGAAGTTGTTCCCGTGGTGAGCGTAAGGTCAGGAATTTCCGCCGACAGGCTCAGGGCATTGATAAAAATCGAAAAGTTTTCGATCGCAATATTTCCAGCGCCATCAATGGTACCCGAACCAACGTTCTCTTTTCCCGTTCCCTCGCCCTTACCATTGATCATGATGGGAGCGGGCAGCCCGTGTCCTTCAAATGGAACATCGGGAAATTCTGAACCGTCCATCGTGATGGTCGTTCCCGAAATGTGAAGGGGAAACGGATCGACTTCGACGCACAACGGATCTTCGGGGTTTGTTCCGACATCGACGTTGTCACCCTTGAGCATCACACAGAGTTGCGACGTGAAGATGATGGTGCATGCCGCGCGTTCTGCCCCAATCGACGGCTGTGCCGGAGTGTCCGTGGCTTCGGGCGGAGGCGGAAAATAGACGAGGGCGTGATCTGCCCCTCCACAACCAAAGACAGAGATCAGACTTATGATGGTGAGCCATTTTTTCATCATCGACACGTTATCGGTCATTCCTCAAAAAAGTTGCTATGGCCATACGCACCGCTTTGGCGTGGTGCGTCATCGTCTGACGGGGTGCGCCTTTTTTTCGCGCAACTTTTTATGCTAACTGCCGAAACCCATGCAGATGAGAAACCATCAGGCCTACGTGTGTGTCTTTTTCCTGCTCATCGTGTGCACTCCTGTTCACGCGGAAGAGGCGACCGGCATGTGTCGCACACCCGCGGAACCAGAGGTGATTCGCTGTGAAGCGAGCAGTGGGTCGTTGTGCGTCGACACCCCGCTGGGAAGCGTGGTTGGCCAGTCGGTCGTGATCACCGGAAAAATCGATCCTGAAGTGTGGGAGGCGAGCGCGCTGTCGCTCACGATTCAGCATGAGTACACGCACCGTCTCGCAACGGTTCCGACAGATCATCCACGCAGCAACTGTGATGAACCCCTCACCATCCAAGAACCTTTGTGTCTTGAAGAAGATGGTGTGTTTGCGGCCCGTTTTCCGCTGTTTGAAGAAGGGCCGCACACGATCCTCGTGACGGCGGGTGGTGGCGGGAGTGGTGCGACACAACAGGTGATCAAGACGAGTCGTGTGAAACCGCTCACCATTTCGGCAGATGACGTTCACCACGAAGAAGCGAATCATGTTTCAACCGTGACCGTTTCGCTTTTGGATGATTGTTCCTTTTGTGATGTCATCGGGGCTTCCACGCACGGCGTGACGGTAACGGTGACCAATGTGATCCGTGAGGCAAATGCCGCGGAACGTTCCATTGCGTGTGTGACGACGACAGAAGAGGGAGGAGCGGGGACATTTACCGTCGGTGTTCCGCTTGTGCCGGGAGAAAATCATCTTACCGTCACCGCCTGTAATGCGGCGACAGAAGGCAACTGTCCCGCCGTGAGGGACATTGTTGTTCGGGAAGGCGGTGAACGCCGCTCGCTCGAGATCCTGACTCCTCCACCTGCGCCGGCGTATGAGTCCTCGGCTACGACGACCATTCCTTTCAGTTTCCGCATGTCAGGGAGCGATCCGGGTGCATGTGTGGATGTGATCATCAATCGTCTTCTCCCCGAAGAGGTGTGCTCCGATGCCTCGGGGGTTTATCGCAAGACGATCACGCCCCAGGTAGGGATTAATGTCGTGACGGTGAAGAGAGAAGGTATTGAATTTCCGTGGGCGTTTGGCTGGGGTCATATTGAAACGACTTCGGTTGGCACCGCCGGTATTGTCCTTCCCGCACGTACTGCGACGGATGTCCTGCAACCGCTGCTTTCGAATTTTCTGCGTTCCGATGAATTTGGGGAAATGGTCGAACGTGTGATGGATGACAGAAGTGTCATTGCGAGAAGCGAAGCGACGCGGCAATCTCCTTCGCCACCTCCATTCCCCTTTTGCCAGTCCGGTGGCATGGGTCAGGATTTTATCATCGGTATCCGCGGCGTTCCTGCGATCGGCGAGGCGCGCATGGAAGGGATGGCCTTCACGGATAATCGCTGGAGCTTTACGATGAACGCCGATGAGGTCGAGGCGGGTATCAATCTCTTCAAAGATGAAAACCACGATGGTCAACCTGATGGTGAGCCCTTGCCACTCACGATTGGTTTTAAGAAGATGCTCGCTGATCTGGTGATTCAAGTAGAGTCTGACAAGATTCTTTTAACGAGTCCCCACACCGACTGTGATTATAAAAGTGCTGCCTATTGCCAAGGGTTTCCGGCTCCCCTCATTCCGGCGAATTTTATGGGCAATGCAGGTCGCCTCGGCCATTTTGTCGCCTGTGATGTCGATGAAGTGAGTCCCGATCTCGAAGACGTGTGTCGCGCCCTCAATACGGTCAATGCGCAAACGGGGATCATCAGTGAAAAGGTTTTGGATGCCATCAACACCACCCTTGTCTGCAAGGGATCGGCTGCCCTCACGGCGATGATGCGTGAAGGGATCGATGATGTGAGCATCGATGCACGCGGCATCGGTGTTGCTGCGAACCTTCCGCTCGATGTGGACGGCCAACCCGCTGGTGTCGGTGTGATCAGCGATCCGAGCGCTCCAACTGTAACGTCATTAGACCTTGTCTCGCGTGACGGTCACCTTCTTGACGTGTCGCTGACGTCATCCTTTGTGAATGGTCTGCTTTTTACCATGACGCAACAGGGGAAGGCCGATATCGATTTCTCGGAAGAGATCATCAAAGAAAAATTTGGCTTCGATTTTGTGAAACAGTGTGATGAAGCCGAAGAAGCCCACACGTTATGTAATGTTCGCCCTCGGGTTGGTGAACTCTTGGGAACGGCACTCACGACCTATGGGTATTATCCGGCGAAGCAGCCCCTGCTCATGCAGATTCATGGAAACAGGGCGCTGACACCGCGCATCTCGATTGCAAAACCGGAAGAACTCCCCGTGGTGACCGAGGCCACCATGGAGACCGAAGAGGAAACGTCCGTTGTTCCACCAAGCGGAACGCTTTTTGATATCCAGGTGGGTGGTCTTGAAATGACATTCTTAACGCTCCCAGAAAAGCAACCGATCATCACGTTTGATCTCTCGCTGCTGCTGGCCCTTGAAGTCAGTGGACCGGTTGCCGATTCAAATGACCCGACGCGCGCTGTCCTCGTTGTCAGGCCTCTTGCCGATCGCTCGCGCCTGAGTCTCGTTGCCCTTGATGCGACGAATGCGACAACGGTCCCGTCAGAGAGTCTCGTCGCGACGCTTCGGGATAAATTACGTCTCGCACTCTCCGGATACGCGCAACCGGAAAAAGCGATTCGTATTCCGATTCCGAAACAGGTCGATCTCGCCGATCTCATTGATGACGATTCACTCGTGTCCCTTTTTGGTGTGAAGGAACTCGCCTTGGCTCCCGAAGGATTGTCTTTGACCACCGATCCCGTGCGGGAACTCATGGTGCTTGGACTCAACGGCTGGTTCACCCAAGTGCTGCACGAGGCAGGAACCGAAATCTCATTTCAATTGCCGCATTAAAACCGCAAGACTTGCTCGACGATTTGGTTGTCGCCGATGTTGACGGTGATCCACTTCTTCAAGAGCTGCGGACCCTCGGGGTCGAGGTAGGATGCCTCGAGGTAGTATTTGCCGGGATTGATTTCGTACGTGACCCAGTCATCAGACGTGGTTCCGTTAATGAGTTCTCGGTCGGCGCCGTATTGGAAAATTTTGAATTTGCACGTGATGATCCGATTGTTGGCCGTTCGGCCAATGAGTCGAATTCTTCCTGCCGTAAAGATGGCCTCGTGACTCACGGTCTTTGCATCTTCGACCGGGATATCCCGCAGCCATAACGTAACTCGTTCCTTACCCTCAGCAGGCGTGACGGACATGTTGTCAGCTTTAATATCGTAGTGACCCGGGGCGATATCAAACGCGATCCAATCGGCGGTGGCGGGTGACTCCAGAATCATGCGGTCCGTCCCCGCCGTATACACGGTGAATGTCGACGTGATGGCATTTTCTTTCGAGTCGCGACTCCGCAGACGCAATTTTCCTAAGTTGAAGGTTGCGATCGTTTCGGTTGGTTTGTCGGCCGTTACCACGACACCTGGAAGCGGAACGGTCGGCTTGGGACCAACTTCAATCTTTTGGAGTTCTGCAATGACATCGTACGTCCCCGGCGGCACGGAGAGTTCTTTCGGTTTTCCACCTTCGTACGATGTGCGCGCAATTTCATCTTGCGTCTTCTGATCGCGAATCACAAAATCAGCGGCGAGCGGTTTCTTTTCTCCATCGCGCGCGGAGAGCCTCACCATTCCCATTTCAAATTGGACTTCGAGGGGTGTCGTCTCGGCGGCCTTGACGATGACATTGGTGGCCTTTGTCCGCGGATTCACCGGCATGGCGGGATCTTGGCCGATGAGGAGGAGATCATATGTTCCCGGTGTCAGCGGGATCGATCCTCCGTCTGTGGGAAACGCGCCACTCGCGACAATCGGTTCTTCTTTGCCCGCACGAAAGACCTGAAACGAAAAAGGGATCGCGGTTTTTTGCGTCGTCTTTCCCGTGACCGCAATAAACCCGCGCTGGAAACGGAAGGTGAGGGTTTTCGCTTCACCGGTCGTGACGGCAATACCTTTTTCGGTCAGCTCCGGTTGATCGGCTCCTTCTCCCGTTCTCGTTGCAACAACATCGTATTGCCCGGGCGTGACGAACGTCGTCGTGACACCGGCTTCACCGCTGACGGTCGCGGTAGCCCCCATCCCTCCAACGGGAATCAACTGGTAACGCGCGCTGATGTTTTTGTTGTCATCGTCGATGGCGGAAAGGGCGATTGCGCCGAGCTCAAAGGTAAGGGTTTGCTCGATTTTTGTTTCTGCGAGGACTTCGACGCCCTTGACGATCTTGGACGGTCTTTTTGTTTCTGCGGAGTCGGTGAATTCGACGAGGACGTCATAGGTGCCGGGTTCGAGTTTCAAAAACTTCGTTCCGAAACTTTTATCGCGACGTACGACGGATTGTGTCCCGGCCTTGAAGATCGTGAGCTCCGTCGGGAGCGGAACGCTTCCAGCCGTC
Source organism: Deltaproteobacteria bacterium (assembly GCA_016203825.1). Taxonomy (GTDB): domain Bacteria; phylum UBA10199; class UBA10199; order 2-02-FULL-44-16; family 2-02-FULL-44-16; genus JACQMA01. Next base: position 6,238 of record JACQMA010000005.1, read on the forward strand.
ACGATGAGTTTTAAATTGTACGGAACGCTTGCATTGATTGCTTCATCGAGCGAGGCGCGCAGCTCATTTTCGGTGCGGGCGAGAAAGAACCGGCCGCCCGTTGTGTCGGCGATGCAGCGGAGTTTTGCTTCGTCTTCAGTGGTGACGTCGAAGCCGACGACGTGCACGGTCGTCTTCTGAGTGGCGCGCTCGAAACCTCCGGCGACGACGCATGGATCTTCGTTGCAATTGTCCGCACCGTCCGCAACGAGGACGATGATGCGGTCAGCTTGACTTACGACGGGGAAATCGCCCTCAGCCGCACGAAGGGTCGCGGCCAGCGGACTCATGCCCTTCGCGGTGATCGGGTCGAGGCCCTTTTGAAATGTCGCCCCACTCGGTTCGCCTATGGGTGCGATGTTTTCTGTGTCTTCACAATTATTTTCAGTCGTTGGCGACGTGGAACCGAAAACACGCAGTCCCACATTTCGTGGCGTATCCGTTGGTGCGGTCACGGACGCCAAAACGTCGAGGACAGATGTGCGCAAGAGCGAAAATTTATCCGTGGCCGTCGTCGAGAACGGTGCGCTCATACTTCCCGAGGCATCGATGAGGATATTGATATTCGATTGGGATTCGAGGAGCTTTGGTGTCGCCGCGACGGGCTTCGGTTCTATCGCCGGTGTTTCCGTTGGTGGGGGAATGGCAGGTGCGGCGAGCGACTGAACCCCTTCGGGCTTGCCCGCCGTAGCTTCAGCGGAGGCGGATGGTGTGCCGGGGAGCTGGGTTACAGCAGGGACTTGGTTTTGGTCTGACACGTCAGACTTGTCAGACAGGTCCGACTGGCCAGCTGCCTCAAGCGTCGGAGAAGGCACCTGCTGGACTGCGCGGGCAACGGGTTGTGTGGTTTGTTCAGGCTTGTCCGACGTGTCTGACTGGTCCGACAGGTCGGACTTCTTTCCACAAGAAATGAGGAAAAGGACCGCTAAGACCACCAAGGGGGTTCTGAGTCGTAGGTGCCTCAAAAGCATAAAACGACCAGTACCATGGCATTGAGCATTTGAAAACACTCAACTTTTTGTTAGCAACTTTTTTATACGACAGACGATAAGAGGGGGGTGGGTGACCATGAGGTTCTACGATGACAAGCGGTGGTAAGGATCTGACATTGCGGGAGAAGTGTTTCAGTCTGACGGGCGAAGACCTGGTCAATACATGTCTTTCGTTGGCGGAGGAGTGCGACCATCAGCAGGAAGAAGGGGTAACGAGTTTTTCCCTGACGCTCCCGGGTGCATCGGCATCTGTCGCCTATGATTCCTATGAAACGTGTGGTCAGGCGGCGACTGGTGTTTCGGCGGCGTTTGATGCGGGCAGGCTTACGAAGATCAATGAAAAACAAGTGGCGGCGAAAGTTTTTTACGATGCAGCAACGCAATTCTACGATAAGGGAAAATTTCAAGATGCAGTTGGGCAGCTCGAAATTGCCTATGATTTATTCCCAAAGCCAGCCATTCGAGAAAATATAGCGACGACGTATCGAAAAATTGCAGAGACAGAGACGGACCCTCGTGAAAAAGCGAAAGCCTACTATAAAGCCGCACACCTCTGGAGTCAGGGTGGCAACTATACCGAGGCCCTTGTCGACGCGCGGCGGGCAGATGCCCTGGTTCCCAATGAGAAAGTCAAAGCTCGCATCGCAGAACTCGAGGGACTCGCAGCGGGCACAGCTCCCGCATCTGCCGTCGCTCCCGCCGCCGCTGAAGCTCCGGCGGGCGAGCCCGCTGCGGCAGATCCCACGCAACGTGTCGTCAAGGTAACAACGGTTGAAGATCTCCCCCGGATGACGGCAGCGACACCATCGCGATCAATCGTCATCGTGATGATGCCACGGTCATTTGAGAATGCTCAAAAGCTTCAGGAGAAAGCAGCAGATATGGCGTCCGACGCTGATATCTACGTCATCGATCTGGACGATGCCACAACGACGACGCAGCTCATGGCTGGCCTCACGTCACTCGGTGTTTCCCAGGGCGACACGCCAACGTCCATCCGATTTTTTAAACGCACTCCCGATCAAGCCCAGTATGTCCTCGTCGATGGGCAACTTGAACCAAAGGCCGATTACGCCTTCACCCCGATCAACTTCGGGAATATCAAGGCCGCCGGAGATGGTACGACATCGGTTGTTCTTCTTGTGGGTGACCCTCTTACAACATATTCAGAACAGAAAAAAATTCGCAAAGCCATTGGAGCGGATGTTCGTTATTTCATTCTTGATCCACAACAAGGGGGATTGGTCAAGATGGCCGAACAAAATCCGCCGCGTGGTTTTGGTATTACTGTGCAAAAAGCAAACGAAGCCTCTCGCATTTATGCTCGAGCCAAAGGTGAAGGGCAAACGTGGCAATGGTTCGACTTCGATGAAGGGACGGGAAAGCTCAAGCCCGTTGATGACCTGACCTTGCAAGTGGCACAGCTGAGGGAAGATGAAATACGACGGGCAGAACGTTCGCGTGCAAGTCTTCTTTACAGTGAAGCCAAACGGTTATGTGATCGTGGGGACTTTGAAACCGCCGCACAAAAATACATCGAGGCCCATAACATCGCACCTGATTCTCTTTATCCCTGGAAGATTGGTGAATGTTATGCTCGTGGTGGGAGTCTTTTTCAAGCCATCGCCTTTCTGCGATATCATCGTGATCACTATCCGCGTGCTGGCGAGCGTGCAGTTGTTGACCAAAAACTTGCAGAGCTTGAGGCAAGACTTCCCAAGAATCCACCGCCGGGTCCTCAGTTAGAAAAAACAATGCTTCAGGTGACAAGAGACCTCGAACGACGACAGCGTGAGGAAGCGGCAAAGCGCGCGTTAGCTGCGGGTGGTGTCGAACTTCAGCGTGACATCCTGGGACCTGAGGCTGTCGCTGGAACAAAGGTAAAATCCGTCCCTGCAGCGGCCTCCACAGTTGCTGGCGATGAGGCACAAAGAATTGTCGAGGAAGCGCTGAGGCCAGCGCCTGCAGGCCCAGAAACAGCTGCTGAAATCGACCGCACGCTGCAAGCCTCGGCGGCCATGAAGGAAGCCGATGACCTCTTCAATCGAAAGCGATATGATGATGCCCTTGCACAGTATGATCATGCCCACAACCTCGATCAACGTCCCGCGGCACTCCTTGGCAAGGCGCGATGCCATCAGGCGCTCAACCGTCGCGCTGAGGCGATTGCGGCTTATCGGGCCTATCTGACCGCCAGTCCGAGCGTGGGAAACAAGGCGGATATTGAGGCCGTGATTTCTGCCCTTGAGCTTCCTGATCAATCGCCGCCCCCGCCATCCGGAGCTGAGGCTGTTGCTGAGCAGTCGGGTCCACCAAAACCTGCACCGCCCGCCACATCATCTGGCGCGTCGGACGCGTCCGACCCCGTCGCCGAATTGGTAAAACGACACACATCGACGCCCGATCGTTTTCAATTTACCTACCTTGATGATGCCAATGTAGCGACCGCGGGGGATCTCGAGGGTGCGATTGTGGTGGTCGGTGAACCGGATCATTTTTGGGTTGAGGAGGTGCAGCAACAACTTCGCGACGAGCG
>JACQMA010000080.1 GCA_016203825.1 Deltaproteobacteria bacterium
AAGAAAAGTTGTCCGCCATATTCCAGAAGAAGCGAAACGCCGATCGCCGTGATGAGGGCCGTGAGTCTTGGGGCGTTGCGCACGGGTCGATAGGCGAGACGTTCGATCAAAAAACCCAGGACGCCGCAGATCAACATGGATCCTGCGAGGACCAGCACAAACCCGGTGAATGAATGGCGGGCGGGAGCAAGGGCGTGACCGAGGTAGTACCCGGCCATCGCACCGATCATGTAGATATCACCGTGGGCAAAATTGATGAGTTGCAGGACGCCGTAGACCATCGTGTAGCCAAGCGCGATGAGGGAATAGATGCTCCCCCAGGCGAGTCCGTTGATCAACTGCTGCAGAAATGTTTCCATCCGCTATGAAGGTTCGACGGCACTGTTAAACTTGAGCGCCCCGTTGTGAATCGTCATGATGACGATGCGCTTGATGGCATTGCGCTGGGCATCAAGGGTGAAGCGACCGGAAACGCCCTCGAAATTTTTGGTATCGGCGAGTGCGTCCCGCAGCGCTGGACCATCAGTCGAACCGGCACGACGAATCGCATCAAAGAGAACGGTTGCTGCCTCGAAGCTCACCGCAGCCGTTCCGTCCGGATCAATACCAAAACGGTCTTTGAACTTTTTGCTGAACTCGCGACCAAGAGGATTCGGGTCGTCGACGGCAAAGGAGGCCGTGAAGTACGTGCCATTCGTGGCATCGCCACCGATTTCAACGGTCTTCGGTGAATCCCATCCATCGCCGCCCATGAGAGGGACGGTGAGCCCAAGTTCGCGGGCCTGGCGAGCGATGAGTCCAACTTCAGTGTAGTACCCTGGGATATAAATGGCTTCGGGATTGGAAGTTTTGAGTTGCGTCAGCTGAGAACGAAATTCGACGTCACCCTCACTGTAGGCAGCCTCGGCGACAACCGTTCCCCCCAATTCTTTGAGTGTTTGAGTAAAGAAGTCGGCAAGTCCGACACTGTAATCATTTTTAATATCCTTCAAGATCGCGATCCGTTTGAGGCCGAGGGTTTCGACCGTAAAACGCGCCATCGCGCCGCCCTGAAAGGGATCGATGTAGCACACGCGAAAGATGTAATCGCCGACCTCGGTGACCTTGGGATTCGTGGAATACGGCGAAATCATCGGGATCTGATGACGCTGAGCCTCAGGGGCCGCGGCGAGTGTCCGCGACGACGCAAATTCACCGATGAGGGCCACAACTTTATGCTGTTTGATGAGTTTCAAGACCGCGATTTTGGCCTGTTCCGGGAGGCTTTGATCGTCCTCGTAGACCATGCGCACTTTTTTTCCAAGCAAGCCCCCTGAGGCATTGAGCTCATCGACCGCAATGTCGATAGCCTTCTTCCCCATCTCGCCCCACGTGGCCGTGCCACCGGTCAGCGGGAAGTAAGCGCCAATGACGATGTCATCTGTGCGCTTGGAACATCCGATCAACATCGCAACGATTCCCAGCACAAGCATAATACGATGAAAGTGTCTCATGGCGTTTTTTCTCCTTTGGCAATGGGTGTTTGATCGCTGATGGCTTCTTTGAAAACAAATTTCCCGCTTTGAATCTGGACGATCACGATGGGTTTGCGTGCATTGCGGTGTTCATCGAGCGAGATGGAGCCAACGATACCGGGAAAATTTTTTGTGGCCGCAATGGCATCGCGCACCGAGGTGGAGTTGAGGCTCTGAGCACGGACGATCGCATCAAGCAAAAGATTGGCGGCGTCATAC
>JACQMA010000006.1 GCA_016203825.1 Deltaproteobacteria bacterium
ACCCCCTCTTATCTTAAGAGGGGGGGAGGAGATGAAGACACGAGCGATGAATAATAAAAAAGAAAAAGGCATTCTGGCAATTTTTGATCATCCGAACCGGCTTCTCGCCGCCGTGAAGAAGGTGAGACAGGCGGGCATTCGGAAATTGGACACCTTTACCCCCTACGCCATCCACGGACTCGATCATGCCGCGGGATTGAAACGGTCGTGGATTCCGTATGCCACTCTCATTTTGAGCTTAACCGGCTGGTGTCTCGGCTTTCTTTTTCAGGCATGGACTTCCGCCGTCGACTGGCCCTTGAACGTGGGAGGGAAACCCTTTGTTTCGTGGCCCGCCTTTATTCCGATCACGTTCGAGTCGATGGTGTTGATCGGCGGCGTATCGACCGTACTGATTCTTTTTATCACCTGCGGGCTCCCGAATCGAAAATTGCCAGCGCTTGATCCCCGGTTTACGGACGATCGTTTTGGACTTTTTGTCGACAAAAACGACCCTTATTTTGACGAAGCCAAACTTCGTCACCTGTTGAAGGAGTGCGATGCGGAAGAGATTAAAAATGTTGCCTAAGAGCGGCTTTTACGGGGTCCTTTTCCTGGCGATGACGAGCGTCATTGCCTGCGGTGACGGGTCAAAGACAACCTTTGAGTTCATGCCCGACATGATGGACCAGGTTTCCGTCAAGGCTCAGGAGGCCTCCATGCGAACCCCTCCCCCGGGAACGATTCCGGGCGGATTCGACCCCTACCCCTATACAGCTGATCAGGGTGATTTGGCCGGCCTTGAGCTGAAAAATCCCCTTGAGCGCACAAAGGAAACCATCCTGCGCGGACAAACGGTTTACAACAACACCTGCATCGTCTGCCACGGTTCCAAAGGGGACGGAAACGGATCGATTGTCCCCAAGTTCCCGCGCCCCCCGGCGGTTACCTCCGCCAAGGTGACCGACTGGTCCGATGGGCGGATTTATCACGTGATAACGCGCGGACAGAATTTGATGGGTCCTTACGCCACGCAAATTCCGCCGGAGGACCGTTGGGCGGTGGCGCATTACGTGCGCGCCCTTGGGCGCGCCGCTCATCCAACACAGGCTGATATCGATGCGTTGAAAAAAGCATTGAATGAGGGAACCTATCCATGATTCCAAAACCTCAATCATTCGAATTATCCGGAAAACTAAAGACCCTTTTCGGCGCTTTTGTCGCAGTCGGCCTGATTACTTTTATTGTGGGACTCAAAACCGGGCCCGACCGCGCCTGGTCCAATTTTCTCCTGGAATATTTCTACTGGCTTTGTCTGGGCTTGTCCGGCGTCTTCTTTGCCGCCCTCCAGCACATCACCGCCTCTTACTGGAGTGTTACGGTGCGCCGCGTGGGAGAGGCCTTTATCGCCTACCTTCCTGTTGCTGTCGTTCTTTTTGTCGTCCTCCTGTTCGGGCTTCATCATCTCTATGAATGGACGCACCTCAACGTGGTGGAACATGACCCGATACTCAGCATGAAAAAAGGATACCTGAATGTCCCCTTCTTTGTGATTCGCGCAATTCTGCTTTTTGCGGTGGCGCTGGGGCTTGGCGGCTGGATGATCAGGAATTCCATCAGGCAGGACAAAAGCGGCGATCCCCGTCTGACGCTTTTGAACACAAAAATTTCGGCCCCTTTCCTTCTTTTGTTCGCCGTCACCTTTACGCTGGTCGCGGTTGACCTGATGATGTCGCTCGCCCCCCACTGGTTTTCGACCATCTTCGGCGTTTATTGCTGGGCGGGGCTCTTCTACAGCGGTCTGGCCATGATGGCCATTTGGGTCATTGCGCTCCGGAAGAAGGGGATGCTTGCCGAATTTGTCACGGACGATCATTTGCACGACCTGGGGAAGCTGATGTTCGCCTTTTTGGTCTTTTGGGGCTACGTGGCTTTCTCCCAGTATATGCTCATCTGGTATGCCAACCTCCCCGAAGAAACCCCCTACATGATCACCCGCGTCAGCGGCGCGTGGAAGCCGGTTTCAACGGCGTTGATGGTGGTCAAATTTGTCATTCCGTTTTTTCTTCTTGTCGCGCGACCGGCCAAGAGGAGAGATGGCTGGCTCATGTTTGTCGCCTTCTGGTTTCTGGCGGCCCAATGGCTGGACATCTACTGGATGGTCTTTCCGGCCCACTTCGACAAACCGGTTTTCGGGTTCATGGAAATCGGGATGTTTTTGGGTTTTGCCGGCATTTTTTCCCTGTGCGTGGGAGGATTTTTGAAAAGAGTTTCAACGGTGGCGGTGAAAGATCCCTGGTTGGAACAATGTTTGCATCATCACCAATGATGGGTAAAAAAGTTCAAGGTTCAAGGTTCAAGGTTCAAAAGTTTTTGAATTTTGGAGTTTGTTGTTTGTTGGGAATTTGGTGCTTGGAATTTGGAATTTCCACTGCCGAGGCGGATGAACAGATTCCCGTTGAGTTGGAGGCGGTCGGCATTACGGAGCAACCGGGAGCGCAAATTTCGCTGGATGTCCCTTTTACCGACGAGGAGGGAAAAGAAGCCCCCCTTTCCCGGTTTTTCGACGGCAGGCATCCGGTTGTTTTGATTTTCGCGTATTACGAGTGCCCGAATCTTTGCGGGTTGTTGCTCAACGGTTTTTTGCAAACGCTGGCGCAAATGTCCTGGACGGCGGGAGAGAATTTCCAGGTTGTGACCTTAAGCATCGACCCGAAGGAGACCACCGATCTGGCGGCGTTGAAAAAAAAAGCCTATCTGGAAAAATACGGGAGGCCGGGTGTTGAAGACGGTTGGCACTTCCTGACGGGCAAAGAGGAGAACATAAAAAAAGTCGCCGGGGAGGCGGGGTTCGGCTTCAAATACGATGCCGATCAGAAGCAGTACGCGCACGGAGCCGGAATTTTCGTTCTGACACCCGAAGGAAAGATTTCCCGAACGCTCTACGGCATCGAGTTCAATCCGCGCGACGTAAAGCTGGCCCTGCTCGAGGCGGCCGAGGGAAAAATCGGGAATGTGGTTGATAAGCTGATGCTCTTTTGTTATCACTACGACCCCAAAGGCCGCAAATACGCGCTGTTCGCAACGAATCTGATGAAGGGAGCGGGAGCCGTTACGGTGTTGGGATTGGCCTTTTTGGTGGCCGGTCTGGCAAGACGGAAATATAAAAAATAAATGATTCAATTTTTCAAAATATTTGAACTCCCCCGGTCATCCACCATGGCGGGGAAAATCGACGCCCTCTACGAC
>JACQMA010000071.1 GCA_016203825.1 Deltaproteobacteria bacterium
CCCCTCTTTTGTATTGTCGGCCAGCGTGCGAATATTGATTTCGCTCACCCGCTTGATGAAGAGCATCGCCGCCAAAACAACGCCGGCACCCACCGCCACGGTCAGATCGAGAAAAATCGTCAGAAAAAAAGTGATGAGAAGAACGGCGACATCTTCGATCGGCGCTTTAAAAAGACGTAAAAAATGGTGGACCTCGCTCATGTTCCATGCCACCATCATCAAAATCGCCGCGAGGGCGGCCATCGGAATATGTTTGGCGTAGGAAGAGAAAAAAAGCATCACGAGCAAAAGGGTGATGGAGTGGATGATAGTCGACATCGGCGTTCGGGCGCCGTTTCGGATGTTGGCCGCGGTGCGGGCAATCGCCCCCGTGATCGGAATGCCGCCGAAAAAGGGGACCACCATATTGCCGATCCCTTGCGCGATCAGTTCTTTGTTGGAATCATGTTTGGTACCGGTCATTCCATCCGCGGCGACGGCCGAAAGAAGCGATTCAATGGCGCCGAGTAGTGCGATCGTAAAAGCGGGGGCCAGAAGGGCCGGAATCATCGGGAGACTTAAGCCCAGCGAATGAAAAAGGGGGGGACCGGAAGGGATATTGCCGACGCGGGCCACCGCGTCTCCGAAAAACAGACTCACCACGATACCCACCAGCAACGCCGCGGGGGAAGCCGGAATTTTTTTGTTGTATCGGCCCCAAACGAGAAGCGTGGCGAGCGTGGTACTGCCAACAATCAAAGTCGGAATATGGACTCCATGCCTCGCGCTCTCAACAAGCCCTTTGACGATTTCAATAAACCCGTGCGGGTTGTGGGCGAAGGGAAGACCAAAAAAATCCTTGATTTGCGACGTAAAAATAATCACGCCGATGCCGGCGGTAAAACCGACAATGACCGGATAGGGGAGAAACTTAATGACCAAACCGAACTTGAAAAGTCCCATCAAAACCAAAATCACCCCCGCCAAAAATCCGGCGATGATGAGTCCGTTCATTCCATATTGATTGACAATGCCGAGAAGGATTACGACAAAAGCGCCGGTCGGGCCAGAGACTTGAAAGCGGGAACCAGAAAAGAGGGCCACAACGCCGCCGCCGATAATGGCGCTATAGAGCCCCTGCTCCGGCCTTGCCCCCGCCGCCACGGCGAAGACAATGGCGAGGGGGAGCGCGACCAAACCGACCAAAACTCCGGCAATCAGATCGTGTTTGAAGTCCGTTCTCGAATAATTCCTGAACATTATTTTCTCCCGCCGGCGGAGAGGATATTTTTCCGCAGGCGGATATTTTTGGGAGTCACTTCGACCTGCTCGTCATCCCGGATAAATTCAATCGCCCGTTCCAAAGTTATCGGCAAGACGGGGCTTAAAATAATATTTTCATCTTTTCCCGCCGCCCGCATGTTGGAGAGCTTTTTCTCCTTGCAAGCGTTCACGTTCAGATCGTTTTCGCGATTATGCTCGCCGATGATCATCCCTTCATAGACCGGCACGCCGGCATCGATAAATAAAATGCCGCGCGGCTCGAGATGAAAAAGCCCGTAGGCAACCGAATCTCCTTGCCGGTCCGCAACGAGCGATCCGGTCACGCGGCTCTTGATCTCCCCCCTGCACGGCTCATAAGCCTGCACGTAGGAATTCATCAATCCGGTCCCTTTTGTGTCGGTCAAAAATTCGCTTCGATAGCCGATCAATCCCCGCGAAGGAATGGAAAATTCCAGACGGACCCGTCCCGTGCCGTGATTGACCATATTGGTCATTCTTCCCTGCCGGCGGGAGAGTTTTTCGGTCACAATGCCGGTAAAATCTTCATGGATGTCGACAAAGAGATGTTCGATCGGCTCTTTCTGAACGCCGTTTTCCTCGTGCAAAATCACCTGCGGCCTTCCGACGCTCAATTCAAAACCCTCGCGCCGCATCGTTTCGATCAGAATCGCCATCTGAAATTCGCCCCGCCCTTTCACCACAAAACTGTCGGGGGTCTCCCCCTCTTCCACTTTCAGTGCGACGTTGTGGAGCGTTTCTTTCTTGAGCCGCTCCCAGATTTTTCGCGACTGAACGATTTTGCCGTCCCGCCCGGCAAAGGGGGAAGAGTTGATCATGAATTTCATCGAGACGGTCGGTTCATCGACCGTGATTCTTTTCAAAGCCTTGGGGAAAGCGCCGGTGCAGATCGTGTCGCCGATTTCGACATTTTCGATTCCTGAAAGCAAAATAATATCGCCCGCATCCACCTGCTCCGCTTCGCTCGGGCGAATGCCGTCATAAACCTGAAGGCTTGTGACTTTTAGCGGCCGCGGCACATTATCGCGCGCGATACAGACCAGATTGTCATTCATGTGAGCCGAGCCGTTAAAAACGCGGCCGATCGCCACCCGCCCCAGATAATCGGAATAGGAAAGATTGGTAACGAGCATCTGAAAAGGCTCTGTCGTGTCATAAGAGGGAGGCGGAATCTCTTTGACAATGGTATCAAAAAGCGGGGCCAGATTTTTTCCGCGGCCCTCGAGTTGGTTTTGCGCGATCCCCTCGCGGCCGA
>JACQMA010000072.1 GCA_016203825.1 Deltaproteobacteria bacterium
ACCCTGTACCACTCAAAAATCTGCTGCCACTGCTGCAGCGCGAACGCCCCCTGCAGTTTCTTGATGAATGCATCGAGTTCCTCGGGATGCGAAAATTGATATTCGAGTTTGATCTTTTCGTTCTCGAAATAGGGATCGGCCACCACCTTGGCAGCTGCCGGAAGATCCAAGCTCTGAATAAGGCTTGCCACCTTTTCCTGGCGCTCCGTGAGGTTCGGAAGTCGAATGCCGCGCAGTGTTTGTCGAAGGGCTCGGATGCGTTCGGCGTGCGGTGTGTTGGGATCGGCGACCAGCGTCAAGAGTTGGTAGCGTTGCAGGATGTCCTCGACCGAGAGGGCGTCGCGTGCGGCAATCTCACGGATGAGGGTCAGCAATTCGTTCAGTTTTGCCGCCGATGGCCGGATGTGCTGCAACACCGACAGCAGTGCCTGTTGCGTTGACGGTGTAAACTCGGCAATGCGTGCGGCAGACGAGAGCGCCATATCGGTCGTGACCAGGTGCTGCTTGATCGGCTCGGTCAGGTTATTCAAGCTTGTCAGCTGATGGAGGACACGATAGCTCGGCTCTTCGCCGAGGAGCGGAAGGTAGCGCGTCACCAACTCCTCTTCAGAGGCCTGAATGTAGAGGGGCAGTTTCTGGAGGGCTAAAGCCTTTTCAACGGGATTGAGCGTCCGGATAATGGCATTCTCGTGCAGATTCAAAAGGAAAGCCTTCGCAGGAGTCAGGTCTTGCTGCTCCGAAACGAGGGCGGTCACCGTTTGGCGTGAGAGCTCACGCAAGACCAGAATGCGCTTATATCCGGAGACGATTTGATACGTTCCCTCGGGCGTGTGGCGCACATGAATTGGTTGCGTGAGTCCGACCGCTTCGATAGAGGTCTTGAGGGTGCCCAATTCCGGCGCGAAAGTAATACGAAAGCTGTCATCGGCGATATTGATGCTCGTCAGCGGAAGATTTTGCAGTAACATGTTGAGCTCCTTCGTGGGTTGTCTTTCAAAAGGTGGCGCACTATACGGATGGTAATGAAAAAATCAAAAGGTTTTTATGGATATTCATGAACAGTGGATGCGCGAAGCGATCATCGAAGCACAACGAGCCGCTGCGATGAACGAAGTCCCGATTGGTGCGGTGGCGGTGGTGAACAGTGCCATTCTCGGACGTGCGCATAATATTCGTGAGGCGACGAACGATCCGTTGGGACATGCGGAGCTCCTGTTACTCCAGAAGCTTTCCCACTTCCATCAGAGCTGGCGGCTCACGGATGTGACGATCTACGTCACCTGCGAGCCCTGTCTTATGTGTGCCGGTGCCATGCTCCAGGCCCGCATCCCGCGGCTTGTCTATGGCTGCCGCGATCCCAAAGCGGGGGCGTGTGGATCACTGTATGATGTGGTGGCCGATCCAAGACTCAACCACCGGATTGACGTCGTCTCCGGTGTGGTGGCCGAGGAGTGTGGAAAACTTCTTTCCGACTATTTTAAAATCCTTCGATTGGATAAATGAGTTTTTCCAACATCATCATCCGCCGAGTCCAGGGAAGATCAGTGAAAGCAGGACAGCGACATCATCAAGAACAACCCCTTCCAGGGCAGCATTGAGGGGAGAAGAAAAAGGGATATGTGCACGGGGGACATCCACATAGGTGTATTCAAATTGTTCAATATTGCTGCCCCCTGCGATCGTTCGTTCGAAAAATGTTGATATGATCTGTCCTTGATCGTCGTAGGTATAATCAGCGGCCTGAGTC
>JACQMA010000081.1 GCA_016203825.1 Deltaproteobacteria bacterium
CTGCGCGCCGCCCCGCACAGGGCCTCAGGAGTATTATTTTTTCTCCCGATGAAACATGGCTCCTCCGAGATGCGCCGGCGGCGCGGAGGGCCTACCTCGACGACGTCATTCGGGCATGTGAACCTTCCTTTGGCGCGCTCCTTCGGGACTACGAACGCACGCTTGCCCAGCGCAACCGGTTTTTGATCGACAAAACCCTTGTGCGAAGCGAGATCGTTCAACAGCTCCCCCACTGGGACGACGGCCTTCTTTCATGGGGAAGTCGTATTTCTCTTCTGCGCTCCGTGTGGATCGAAAAGCTCGCCGTCCACCTTCCGCAATTGTATGCAGGCTTCGCCCCCAGCGACAGCGCCGCCAGACTTTCGTACCTTCCATTCTATGGATCGGAAAGCTTTTCGACCGAAGCGAAAATTGCAGAACGCTTTGCGGAGCTTTTGCTTCAGCGTCGAGACGAAGAAATCGAACGGCGTATCACGCTCGTCGGCCCCCACCGTGACGATTGGGAAATCGGATTGGGAGAGGGAAAGGCGCGTCGCCACGCCTCCCAAGGCCAACACCGGACACTCGTCCTTTCCTTGAAGCTTGCGGAACTGAAACTCCGCGAGGAAGAAACGCACGATCGCCCCGTCCTGCTCCTCGATGATGTGACAAGCGAACTCGACGAACAACGGTTGCAGCGCCTTCTCGATCACCTCTGTGAGATCAAGGCCCAAACCTTTCTGACGACGACGGAAAGAGGAGTTTTTCCCGATCGCGTTCTGAAGGCAGCGACCACTTTACTTTTTTCCTTGCCTCAGCTAACCGTTGCGGGCACGTCATCGACCGGAAAAGCTGCTTCAATGCGAGGTTGAAAGATGGCCAACGGACCGACATCGAGTGCCGTGGCGGGGAAAAAGGCAAAACAGGCGCCGCCAGCAACACCACCGAAGAAGGGGCACACGTACGATGCCTCGAAGATCAAGGTCCTCGAAGGCCTCGATGCCGTGCGCCTTCGTCCGGCCATGTACATCGGCTCCACGGCGGGCTCAGGACTTCATCACCTCGTGTACGAGGTCGTCGATAATTCCGTTGATGAAGCACTCGCCGGTTTTTGCACGGAGATCGACGTCACGATTCACCTCGACAACTCGGTGACCGTCGTCGACAACGGCCGCGGCATTCCCGTCGACATGCACGACACGGAAAAAGTATCCGCCGCCGAAGTCGTCATGACAAAACTCCACGCCGGCGGAAAATTTGGCGAAGAGGCAAGTGCATACAAAGTCTCCGGCGGGCTCCACGGCGTTGGCGTGTCGTGCGTGAACGCCCTCTCCGAGTGGTTGAAGCTCGAGATCCGGCGCGACGGCAAGGTCTACGGCCAAAACTACAAACGAGGGAAACCCGACGCCGCGCTCAAGGAAATCGGCAAGAGCGACAAGCAGGGCACGAAGATCACGTTCAAGGCCGACCCTGAAATTTTTTCTGTCCTCGAGTATTCTTTTGACACCCTTTCGCAGCGACTGCGCGAGCTTGCCTTTTTGAATCGGGGCCTGAAGATCTCCATTGCGGACGAGCGCGAGAGTGGAAAGAGCCATGCCTTTCAATACGAAGGCGGCATTGTCAGTTTTGTCGAATACCTGAACCTTCGCAAGGATCCGCTCCACAAAGAGATCGTTTCGTTTGAAGCCACGCGCGACGAGGTCATCGTTGAAATCGCGATGCAGTGGAATCAAGGGTACAACGAAAACATTTTTTCATTTGCGAACAACATTAACACCCGCGACGGCGGAACGCACATCTCTGGCTTCAAGTCCGCGATCACGAGAACCATCAACGCGTACGGCGCAAAAAACGAATTGTTCAAGAAGCTCGCGTCTCCACCCGAGGGCGAAGACGTCCGCGAAGGGCTCACCGCGGTCATCTCCGTCAAGCTTCCCAATCCGCAGTTTGAAGGACAGACCAAGGGCAAGCTCGGCAATTCCGAGGTCGAAGGCATCGTCAAGCAGATCGTGAACGACCGGCTGAGCGAATACCTCGAGCGAAACCCGGACGTCGCACGAAAGATCAGCGGTAAAATTATCGAGGCGGCGCAGGCGCGTGAGGCCGCACGTCAGGCACGAAATCTCGTTCGGCGAAAGAGTGCGCTTGAAGGCGGTGCACTCCCGGGAAAACTCGCCGACTGCCAAGAACGCGACCCCTCCCGCTGCGAGCTGTATATCGTCGAAGGCGACAGCGCGGGTGGGAGTTGCAAGATGGGCCGCGACCGCAGGACCCAAGCGGTTTTGCCGATCAAAGGAAAAATTTTGAATGTCGAGAAGGCGCGATTCGACAAGATGCTTTCGTCGGAAGAAATCCGAACCATTATTACGGCGCTGGGCACGGGGATTGGGGAACAGGATTTTGATCTGGGGAAGCTTCGCTACCACCACATTATTCTTTTGGCCGACGCTGACGTGGATGGCGCGCATATTCGGACGCTGCTGCTCACATTTTTCTATCGCCAGATGCCAAAACTCGTCGAGGCCGGCCACCTCTACATTGGCCAGCCGCCCCTCTACCGCGTGAAAAAAGGAAAGAGCGAACGCTACCTCAAAGACGATGCCGCCATGAAAGATTATTTGATTGAGCTCGGCGTAGACGGTGTCACCGTGTCACCCAAGGGAAAGAAAGAAGCCCTGACGGGCAAGCCGCTCGCGAAACTCACGAAACAGCTCGTGCGCTACGGCGAACTCTTGGATCACATGCAGCGGAAATATGATCCACGCATCGTCGATGCCGTCATGGCAACCGGGGCACTCACGTCAGCGCTCCTTACCGACGCCAAAAAGAAGATCGATCCCGCCCTCGACAAAATTGCCGAACACGTCAACAAGCGACATCCCAACATTGGTGATTTCACGGTCGATGTCCTCGAAGACAAAGAACACAGTGCGCAGGCCGTCCTTTACCGCACCACGTGGAATGGTTTCCTGCGTGAGACCAGAATCGACGAAGACTTTCTTGCGTCGCCCGAAGTCATGGAGTTGATCGCCTTGCGCAAGGAGTTTCGTGCCGTCGGCGATGCCCCCTATCGCATCGGTCACGATGACACGACGAATGACGTCGATGACATCCTTGGTGTTCGCGACTACATCTTGAACGAAGGACAGAAGGGGCAAGACATTCAGCGGTACAAAGGTTTAGGGGAAATGAACCCCGAACAACTCTGGTCGACGACGCTCAACCCAGAAACGCGACGGCTCCTCCAAGTCAAAGTCGAAGACGCGGTCGAAGCCGATGCCATTTTCACGATCCTCATGGGCGATGCCGTCGAGCCCCGCCGCGAGTTCATCGAAAAAAATGCGCTGCAGGTAAGAAACCTCGATATCTAAGAGATTTTGAGACTCTTCAAGAACAACTGAAATGGTTTGTAGTACTCGGGGAATTGGAGCTCGGGAAAGCTCGCCGTCATATTGATCGCGAGTTGGCCTTTCAGGAGTGTGACTTGGACTTGTTTGACACGTTGTCCGGCCTTGATGGGAGGAGCGGGTTTGTTGGGATTTTGCTGCTTCATCGCCTCGGCCATGGCGGAGACATCCCAACTGCACAC
>JACQMA010000070.1 GCA_016203825.1 Deltaproteobacteria bacterium
ATTATTTTTTGTTCCATTATTCCCACCAACCGAAAATCATCTCGTGAAGGGATCAAACATTTTCCATCATGCATCACGATGACATTGGTCGTGGCCCCTTCAAGGACACGACCTTCATGGACAAAGAGACACTCATCGAAACCTTCGCTATGCGCCTGGCGGAGGGCGTCGTCATACGCCTCTCGATCGCACAACTTGATCTGCGCGGATGGGGTTGGATTCGGATGCGGCATCACTTTGAGGGAAACGCCCTGGGTATACCATTTTTGCGACGGCGTGTACGGCTCAGTTTCAATCAGGACCTCATTTTTCTTCACCACCACACGAACGCGCGCCAATTGTTGGGTGATATTTTTTTGTTCGAGCGCTTCCGCAATCAGGTTTTCATAATTTCGTCCGGGAAATCCCCATCCGACCATTTCACATGCATGCCGCAGTCGCTCGAGATGTTCGTCTAAAAATTCAGGCTGTCCATTTCGAGAACAAATGGTTTCGAAAATGCCGGATGGTGGCTTCACGACAGCAGGTCTTTCTGCTCGGAACCCCTCTCGAGTGACTATAGAATTAGTCACTCGTTCAGGGTTCGCTCGCAGAGGCCTGCTGTCATAGAGTTGAAGTACCTCAAACATCGATTGTCCCTTATGAAGCGATTCTTCATATTCCGCTTCGGGATCAGAGTCGGCTACAATCCCACCACCCAAATTGAAAAAGAGTTTTCCGTCTCTGGCGATAAACGTTCGGATCGCAACGTTGAAATCAAAATCGCCATTGAAGTCGAGCCAGCCAATACTCCCATAGCAAAAACTGCGTGGGGCGGGTTCAAGTTCATCAATAATCTCCATCGCGCGAATTTTTGGGCATCCCGTAATCGAACCGGCGGGAAAACAGGCGCGAATGATCTCTAGGGCTGGCAGCATTGGAGCAACTTCTGCTTGGACCGTTGCAACCAGGTGAAAAACATTCGTGTAGGCTTCAACTCGTTTCGGGTCGGTGACCACGACACTCCCCGGATTCGCGACCCGTCCCAAGTCATTACGCATGAGATCGACAATCATCGCAAGTTCGGCACCATCTTTCTCGCTCGTCCACAGTTCATCTCGGAGCCGTTGGTCATCGGAAAGCGTCTTCCCTCGCGGCCGCGTTCCTTTGATCGGTGACGTCTCGAGGAGCGTTCCGGTTCGCTTCAGAAATCGTTCCGGTGATGTACTGATCAGCGTGACTTCGGGAAGATGAAGATAGGCCATCATGGGTGCGGGATTCACACGGTCAATCGCCGTGAAGAGATCAAAAGGGTCAGCGGTGAAGGGAACTTCAAATCGCTGCGAGAGATTCGCCTGATAGATATCGCCCTCGCGGATGTGATCGATGATCTTTTGAACGGCGGAGCAATAGGATTCACGGGTGAAATTGGAGCGAAGTCCCCTCTCTTGCCTGTCCCGAGCGAAGTCGAGGGATAAGGAGGGGTAAGGGGAGGTAGAAGGATAAAGGGGAGGAATCGATTCATCAACCACCTCACAATCCCGAAAAAACACAAAGGTCATGTCGGGTTGCTGCGCGTCGTATGCAATTGCTCCGATCGCGCCACCGAAAAATGGCAGGGGCGGTTCGCGAACCGCCCCTACGC
>JACQMA010000085.1 GCA_016203825.1 Deltaproteobacteria bacterium
ATCGGCATCGTGGGAAAGTACGTCCATTTCACGGATTCCTATAAAAGCCTGAATGAATCGCTTCGCCATGGCGGTCTCACGAATGACGTTTTCGTGAAGCTTACATTTATTGAAGCGGAAACACTCGAACAGGATGAAAAGCTTGAAGCCCTACACAATCTTGACGGCATCCTCGTCCCCGGCGGATTTGGTGAGCGGGGCATCGAGGGAAAGATTCGCGCGATTCGATATGCGCGTGAACAGCAGATTCCCTTCTATGGCATTTGCCTTGGGATGCAGCTTGCGGTTATTGAATTTGCTCGCAACGTCTGCGGTTGGGAGAAAGCCAACAGCCTTGAGTTCGATCCCAATACCCCCGATCCCGTCATTAACTTGATGGAAGAACAAAAGGCTGTGCATAATAAAGGAGCCACGATGCGATTGGGGTCGTATCCCTGCACCCTTGAAAAAGGAACCAAGGCCTTTGCCGCGTACGGTGAGCGACAGATCGAAGAGCGTCATCGTCATCGTTACGAATTCAATAATCAGTACCGGGACCGTCTCTGTCAGCACGGTCTCGTGGTTGCTGGCGTTTGTGAACCGACAGGATTGGTGGAGATGATTGAGCTTCCGCAACATCCCTGGTTTGTCGGCTGTCAATTTCATCCCGAATTCAATTCCCAACCCCTTCACCCCCACCCCCTCTTTGCCCATTTCATCCAGGCAAGCCGAGCGTACGCAAAGCGCCGTGCATGGGCCGAGCAGAAGACCCCAACCGGAAAGACCGTTCACGCCGAAGAAACACGAAAAGTCCGTAAAAGCCGGT
Source organism: Deltaproteobacteria bacterium (assembly GCA_016203825.1). Lineage (GTDB taxonomy): Bacteria > UBA10199 > UBA10199 > 2-02-FULL-44-16 > 2-02-FULL-44-16 > JACQMA01. The sequence goes on from JACQMA010000085.1 coordinate 806, forward strand.
CATGATTGACTTTTGACCCTCTGGGCCGTATCATTTTTTTATGGCTTTGGAGATCAAGCAAAGCGTCAGACTCGCCCAACAACTTGTCGTGACCCCCCAGCTCCAGCAGGCCATCAAACTCCTGCAGCTCTCCCGTTTTGAACTCGAAACCCTCATTCAAAAAGAGCTCCTCGAAAACCCGGCCTTAGAAGATGGCGTTGAAGAGGATGAGACTGATGGAGAGGCCCGTGAAGCGGGAAAAAAAGAAGAACACGTCACGGAACATGCAAATGCCGAAGTGGGAAACAAGGACGGCGAACTCAAGGAGCCGGAAAATTTCGACTGGGAGAATTACCTCGCCAATACCTACAACTCCCCGGGTTATGCGGGAGAACGTGAGGTCCAAAGCGACGAACCCTCGACGTACGAAAACGTGCTTCGACAGACAGAGTCCCTTCAGGATCACCTTTTGTGGCAACTTCATCTCGGAACCTTTACGGAGACGGAGAAACAGATCGGAACGGAAATCATCGGCAATATTACGGACGATGGTTATCTGACCTCAACCCCTGAAGAGATTGCAGAAAAAACATCGTTCCCCCGCTCGGAGGTCGAAGCGCTTTTACGACGTCTTCAGGAGTTTGATCCTCTCGGGGTCGGTGCGCGCGATCTCAAAGAATGTCTTGTCTTGCAAGCAAAACAATACCCCGAAGACTTTTCTGATTTATGCCGCCTGATCCAAGACCACCTTCCCGATCTCGAACGACATGACGAACCGGCGATCGCCAAAAAAACGGGTCTGGCGGCCGACCGCGTAAAAACCCTTGCCCGCATGGTTGCCCATATGGAACCGAAGCCGGGACGACCCTATTCCGGCGAACTCCCCCAGTACATCACGCCTGATGTCTTCGTCTACAAAATGGGTCAGGAATATCTCGTCACGCTCAATGAAGACGGGCTTCCGAAACTTCGTATCGGTCAGTTTTACCGGCGCTCCCTCATGAAAGGTTCCGAGGTTGCCGGTCAAACCAAGGAATACATCCAGGAGCGTCTTCGAGCTGCCATGTGGCTCATCAAATCGATTCACCAACGACAACGAACACTGCTTCGCGTCAGCAAGAGTATCGTCAAATTTCAACGTGATTTTTTTGATCAGGGATTGGGTTCCCTGCGGCCACTCGTCCTCAAAGATGTCGCCGAGGACATCGAGATGCACGAATCAACGATCAGCCGCGTCACGACGAATAAATTTATGCATACCCCGCGTGGTATTTTTGAACTCAAGTTTTTCTTTAACAGCGGTATTCACCAACTCGAAGGAGGCGGTGTCGCTTCCGAAGCCGTGAAGATGCAGATCAAAAAGCTGTTAGAAGGAGAAGACCCTGCAAAACCCCTCTCCGATCAGGCCATTATGGAGCACCTGCGGAGTCACAATATTGATATCGCTCGCCGCACCGTTGCCAAATACCGCGAGGTGATGTTGATTGCGCCGTCCTCGAAGCGACGTCGCCGCAGCTAAATGAGAGGAGGAATACCTTGGAAACCACATTTACTTTTCGCAATATCGAAGCGACCGATGGTCTTAAAGACCATACGCTTGAGAAAATGGAAAAACTCGACCGGTTTGTCCGAAAACCCATCAGTGCCCATGTCATTTTCAGCGTCGAACACATCACCCACGTTGCCGAGGTGACCTTGACCGCAGATGGCACGCGGTATGTTGGGGTTGGCAAAAGCCACGACATGTACCCTTCCATCGATGAAGCGATCCACAAGATTCTCAACCAGGTGAAACGAAGTCACGATCGCCAAAAACAAAGACGCTGATGCTCAGTATACCGTTGATCAACTTGCTCAAGGATACGAAGCACCAGCTTCAACTGAAACTGGTGACGGGAAAAGAGGGACTGGGAAATCGCATTACCATTCCTCGCATTCAGAAACCGGGATTGGCTCTTACCGGCGACATTTCCAACATCCACCCGGGTCGCATTCAAGTCCTGGGAAAACCCGAAATATCTTTTTTGACGTCTCTCAATAAAAAACAGTTGCAGCAAGTCTGTGAGAAATTGTGTTCGTGTTCACTCGCCTGTCTCGTCATCACGTGCCAGAATGATCCTCCACCAGCTCTTGTGACGGCCTGTCGTCGCCGGCGCATCCCGCTTTTCGTCACCAAACTGCTCACGTCGACCTTTGTGAATCGCGCCAGTCGCTTTCTGGATGAAAGCCTTGCGGCCACGACCTGTATCCACGGCGTTCTGCTCGATGTCTTTGGTGTCGGCTCGCTGATTATCGGAAAAAGCGGCATCGGAAAGAGCGAATGCGCCCTCGATCTCGTCCTGCGTGGTCACCGTCTCGTCGCGGACGACATCGTCAATATCAAAAAGCAACCCCCGTCGACGCTCTTTGGAACGGGCTCGGAAATTATCAAGTACCATATGGAAATTCGCGGGCTGGGGATCATTAACATTAAAGACCTCTTTGGAATTTCTGCAGTGCGTGATCGAAAAATCATCGAAATTGTCGTGGAACTCATGGAATGGGATCCCCATATCGAGTACGACCGATTGGGGATCGATGAGCAGCGATATTCCCTGCTTGATGTTCAACTTCCCCTGATCCAGATTCCCGTTCGGTCGGGTCGAAATCTTTCGGCAATCATCGAAGTGGCAGCGAGGAATCACCTCCTCAAGTTGGGTGGGTACCACTCCGCGCGAGAGTTTCAGGAAAAGTTGACGAAAGAGATCATTTCGGAAGAAGAACGTTCACGGAGCCAACTCGCCTTACTGGAATAAGAGGGATACCCATTATGATCGGCGTCGTCGTCGTTACCCACGGGGGGATTGGGCTCGAGATGGTCAAGGCCGTCCATCGGATTATTCCGGAAGTCACCCACCTCGTGGCCGTCGCGGTTGAATCCAACGATCCTCCTGAACATATTCGATCCGACATCCAGCGTGCCTTGGAAAAAGTTAATGCCGGTGAAGGTGTGCTCATCCTCACCGATATGTTCGGGGGAACACCCTCGAATGTCTGCCTCTCCTTTCTCAATCTTCCCGCCATTGAGGTTGTCTCTGGTGTCAACCTTCCCATGCTCATCAAGCTGGCGACGTATCGGCAGCGAGCGGAATCTCTTTCAGCCCTCTCGCAATTTATCCAGCAGTACGGACAACGCAATGTCGTCATTGCCAGTCGCATTCTGAGCGGAGAACAACGAGCATGAGCTCCACGTCCGTCACGAAAACATTTCTGATCCGGAATATTTTGGGGCTTCATGCACGCGCGGCAGCACAATTGGTCAAAGTCGCTAATCGTTTTGCTTCTGAAATTTTAATTCGCAAAGACGGCG
>JACQMA010000073.1 GCA_016203825.1 Deltaproteobacteria bacterium
GGACATAGCGTCGGCAGGCGGGACCGGTGATCCAGCGGGATTCGCCACGACTCGTTGCGATTTTTCCGTCGAGCGAAACGGCCGCCTTGAGGGTCACGTAGGGAATGCCATGGCGAAGTCGATAAGAAAAAGGTCGAACGACCTCTTCGCATGCGGCCCGCAAAACATTTTCCGTCACGCGCACGTGCGCACGGCGAAGGGTTGCGATCCCCTTCCCCTTCACCAAGGGAAATGGATCGCGACAACCCACAATCACGCGTCGAATACCGGCGGCAACGATTGCATCGGTACACGGCGGCGTTTTGCCCCAGTGACAACAGGGTTCGAGGGTCACGTAGAGATCGGCACCGCGCGCCTTCGTGCCCGCATGGCGAAGGGCAACGATCTCGGCGTGGGGTCCACCGGCCTTGCGGTGATAGCCTTCACCAACGACGCGATTGTTTTTGACAATCACGGCACCGACCGCAGGATTCGGCGATGTGCGACCGAGCCCGCGCTTCGCAAGCTCCATCGCGCGTTCCATGAAGACTTCGTTGATCACGGCTTCGGTTTTCCGAGGATTTGTTTCAGTTCATCGACAAACTCATTCACATCCCGAAACGAACGATACACGGAAGCGAAACGGACATAGGCAATTTCGTCGATGGCCTTCAATTCCTGCATGACATGGACGCCAATGTCAGCACTCTTGATCTCGGGCTCCCCCTGTTCGAGGACCCAGCGCTCGACACGATCGATGAGGGCCTCAATGTTGGCCGTCGACACAGGACGTTTTTCGCACGCCTTGCGCACACCGCCGGCCAGCTTCAGACGGTCATACGGTTCACGTCGCCCGTCTTTTTTGACCACTGCGGGCAGAGGTTCTTCAACGCGTTCATAGGTCGTGAAGCGGCGACCGCATTCTTCACATTCGCGCCGTCGACGAATCAGCGATCCATCCCGCGAAATTCGCGAATCGATGACTTTACTATCGAGATTAGGACAATAGGGACATTTCATCTTTTTCCTTGAAGAGTGAACGGCAACGAGCGTACATCACATGCCATGGAAAAAAGTCAATTCACCCAATACCCGCACATTGAAAATATTGAAGAAGTGCCGGGGTTGTTTGAGTTGCCCGAGGTCATCGTCACGGAAAAGGTCCATGGCAGCAGCATGCGTGTCGCGGTCCTCGATAGCGTCCTGCGCCTCGGCGGGCGGAAGCTCGAATTCACGGAGATCAACCCCACGACACGCGAGGGTCTGTGTTTCATCCAGTGGGTCCTCGATACCGGATTGGACCAGAAGGTCCTCGAGACATTCCGAGGTCACAACGTCATTGTGTATGGCGAGTGGCATGGAAGTGGAAACCCGAAGAAAAACTGGCCGCAAATCCAAAAGGGTATTCGCTACATCAACGGCGTCGACTTTCGCATCTTTGACGTCAAGGTCGATGGGAAGTACGTCTCGTTTGACGACATCGCCGGCTGGGCCGCCAAAGTCGGGCTCAAGACGATGCCCGTGCTTTATCGCGGTAAACCCGATCAAAAAATTTTCGATTCCCTCATCGATACGATGTCACGTGTGGGCGAAGAAAATGGCATCGTTGATCCGGAAAATACCATTGAAGGTCTTGTGATCCGTCCACCGGTGCTCATCTGGGATACCAAGCGTGTTCCCATCATGGCGAAGTATAAGGTCGGCAAGTGGGCAGAGCGCGCGTCCCAGCAGCGACACCCGAAGGTGCAGCCTAAGGTCAAAGTCATTCCGCCAGGCGCCGAAGCGTTCGCAAAGGAATTCGTCACCGATACTCGCCTAGATCACATCCTCGATCAGCTTCGTCAGGAAGGCATCGCTGTCGGTACGTCGGCCATGGGAGAGGTGATGAAGCGCATGGGACAGGACATCAAACGCGAAGGTGAGAAGACCCTCGACGAAGCCCAGCTCGAATGGAAAGACGTGAGTCCTTTCGTCACCAAGTTCACCAAAGAGATATTTATGAAATATCTGCAAAATTCAGCTTGAAGCATGAGCAGATAGCGGCGTACAATGCGTTCAGACTGTGAAGGAGGACACCGATGGGACAAAAAATGACATGGGAAGAGATTAAAAATGAATTTCCAGATGAATGGGTAGCGCTGTGTAATATCCAGGGGGATCTCTCCTCTCCCCTTGGTGATATCTCCGGTGAAGTCGTCGCTCACCACCACGAAGAAACACTCTTCACGACGTCTCTCAAAAAAGCGTGCGCTCATGGCTCCTCGGTAGATATTCGTTATACTGGTGAACTCCTCCCTGATAATCCTGTTGGACCTCTCCTATGGCGAATTTCCGCTATGAACTCTTAAAAGGCGTTCCCTGCATTCAAGCCCATGTCCAAGGTAAAACACTCGCATTCACCGGTCGTTTTATTCTCGACACCGGTGCCTATATGACGATTATTCGAACGGCTCGAATTGATGCCATCGGCTATTCAGCTCGTGATGCCACCAAACCATTTTCAACTGAGTCGATCATTGGCCGCGAGGAAGGATACTGTTTAAAGATTACTTGTCTTGAACTTTTTGGAAAAACATTTTCCAATCATGAAGTCGCAGCACTTGACTTACCCGAGCGCTATCACATTGACGGCTTGATTGGGATGAACATCCTGAACCAATTCGACTGGTGCCTTCATCCAAACAAGTCAATCATCTCAATTGAATGACTGATTAACGATAAATCGGGAAACGTTCGCAGAGGTGGTGAACTTCGTTACGGATCTCGGTTTGGCGTTTGGTATTCGTCACGTCATCGAGGACATCGGCGATCCAACCGGCGATCGTCGCCATTTCCGGTTCCTTCATCCCGCGCGTCGTAATCGCGGGGGCACCCAAGCGAATCCCGCTCGTGACAAACGGTGACCGCGTCTCGCGCGGGATCGTATTTTTATTCACCGTGATCGCCGCTTTGCCCAAGGCCTCTTCGGCATCTTTTCCGGAAATGCCGCGATCGGTGAAATCGACGAGACAGAGGTGATTGTCGGTTCCACCGGAGACGATCCGATACCCGCGCTTCGTGAGTCCCTCGGCAAGCGCCTTTGTATTCGTAATCACTTGCCGCGCATACGCCTTGAAAGACGGTTGCAACGCCTCACCCAAGGCCACGGCTTTGGCAGCGATAATATGCATGAGCGGTCCACCTTGAATCCCGGGGAACACGATCTTGTTGATTGGTTTTTCAAATTCTTCGCGAAACATCACGAGCCCCGCCCTTGGGCCCCGAAGTGTTTTGTGCGTCGTCGTCGTCACAACGTGACAGTGCGGAATCGGATCGTTTAAAAGATCGGCGGCGATGAGCCCCGCCGGATGCGCAATGTCGGCGACAAGATACGCCCCAACTTCGTCGGCAATCGCACGAAACGTTGTGTAGTCGAGATCGCGCGAGTATGCCGAGTATCCCACCATGATGAGCTTGGGGCGATGTTGCGTCGCCAAATCACGGACCTGATTGTAATCGATCAACTCTGTTTCCGGATTCACCCCGTACGCAACCACCTTAAAAAACTTTCCGGAAAAATTGACGGGTGAACCGTGCGTGAGATGCCCACCATGCGATAGATTCATCCCCATGATCGTGTCACCCGGATTGATGAGCGCCAGATAGGCTGCGGTGTTCGCTTGGCTCCCCGAGTGCGGCTGGACGTTCGCACCGAAGCAACCAAAAAGCTGTTTTGCGCGATCGATCGCAATGGCTTCCACTTCGTCGACAAACTCACAGCCGCCATAGTAACGCTTGTGCGGAAGCCCCTCGGCATATTTGTTCGTGAGGACGGAGCCGGCGGCCTCGAGCACCGATCGCGAGACGTAATTCTCCGAGGGAATCAGCTCGAGACCGTATTCTTGCCGATCCATTTCTTTTGCGATCCATCCGGCAACGAGCGGATCCTGCTGGTGGAGGTCACGCGACGTCATGATTCAATCTTTCTCACGCGGTCGGCGTGACGGCCACCTTCGAACGCGGTGGCGAGAAAAAGGTTTGTAAGGCGTTCAACCGCATCGACCGACGTCATACGGCTCCCAAAGCACGCCACATTGGCATCGTTATGACTTCGGGAAAGGGTTGCATCTTCTTCGGTGCGCAACACCGCCGCACGCACGCCGCGAATTTTATTGGCCGAGATGCACATCCCAATGCCAGAGCCACACATCAAAATCGCGCGGTCAGCCTTACCCTCGCCCACCGCACGTGCGGCCTGCAACGCAAAGTCGGGATAATCGCTGCGCTCACCGTTGTGCGCCCCAAAATCTTGAAGGGCGTGTCCCTGGGTTGCAAGTTTCAGGCGAAGGGCTTCTTTGAGTTCGTATCCAGCGTGATCGGCGGCAAGGGCAATGCGCATGTCGTTAGTTGGTGGGCCGTTTGAGGAGTACGATGACATCACTCACACATTCGAGTCGTTCCGCAGCGTCCTCGGAAATCTCGACATCAAATTCTTCTTCAAAGGCCAGGATGAGTTCCACGAGATCGAGGGAATCCGCTCCCAGGTCACCCGTGAACGTTGATTCTGGCGTCACCTCGTCTTCGGCAATCCCCAGTTGATCGGAGATGATTTCGCGAATCCGCTTCTCGACGTGAGGATCCGTCATGGGACTTAGACCTCGTTCAGACTGAAGATTTCTCGGCCTTTGTAAAATCCACAGTGAAGGCACACGCGATGCGGGAGCTTGGGGCGCTTACACTGAGGAC
>JACQMA010000082.1 GCA_016203825.1 Deltaproteobacteria bacterium
CCATTGGGACCGCTCGTGGGCGACATCGACATTCTTCGCGTTGGCCATCATGGGAGTCACACGAGTACGAACGCTAACTTCCTCGCGGCCACGACTCCCGAAGTGGCGATTATTTCCGTTGGCGATGGAAACGATTACTTTCATCCCCACGCATCGGTGATCGATCGACTGCTCGAAGCCGGCATCGAGGTCTATCAGACCGAACGCGGCTGGACACAAAACGAGGCCGTGCACGTGGCGGAGGGGAACGTGGTAATTGAAATTGACCACCATGGATATTCGCTGGTATGGGGCTCCCATGAATCCAGACGCGATCCACACAACAAACATTAAAGAATTGCATGAGCCCCAGCGTGGAAAGGTTCGAGATATCTATAATCTTGGCGATACACTCCTGATCGTCGCCACCGATCGGATTTCCTGTTTCGACGTCGTCCTCCCGACCCCCATCCCGGGCAAAGGCGAGATCCTCACGGAAATGTCCCGTTTCTGGTTTCGACGGACACAAGCCATCATCCCCAACCATTTGTCTTCGCAACCACTCGAAGAGATCGTCAGGGACACTCAGGAACGCAGGGCGTTGGGCAACCGCGCCATGGTCGTCAAAAAATGTGATCCCCTCCCCGTCGAAGCGATTGTTCGTGGTTATCTTTCTGGTTCCGGTTGGAAGGAATACCAGCGATCGGGCACCGTCTGTGGCATCCAACTCCCCAAAGGCCTTCGAGAATCCGATCAACTCCCGGAGCCGATCTTCACTCCCTCAACGAAGGCCGAACAAGGAACGCATGATGAAAACATCTCGTTTGAACAGATGGTGAATCGCGTTGGCAAGGAACTCGCAACGAACGTTCGTGATGTGAGTCTCAAAATCTATACGGACTCCGCGATCTATGCCCTCTCGCGTGGCATCATCATCGCCGATACCAAGTTTGAATTCGGACTCCTGAACGGGCAACTGACGCTCATTGATGAAGTCCTGACTCCCGACTCCTCGCGCTTCTGGCCCGCCAACGAGTATCAGCCCGGACGTGCTCAACCGTCCTACGACAAGCAATTCGTCCGCGATTATCTGGAATCCCTCAACTGGAACAAGCAACCTCCGGCACCGGAGTTACCGGAAGACATTGTCTCGAAGACACAACAGAAATATCATGAAGCCCTCACAATACTGTCGTAACCTCTGTCGACAGAGCAAATCGAATTTCGTCTACGCCTTTCGCTTTCTTCCGAACGAGCGTCGCCGCGCGCTCGAGGCGTTTTATGCCTTCTGCACCACGGTCGATGCTGCCGTCGACTGCCACGACGACAAAAACGAGGCGCGCGAGCTTCTTCTCTACTGGCATCGTGAAGTCGCCAACATGTATGCGGGCCGACCTGAACATCCCGTGGCTGCAGCCCTTGCCCCATCACTGACCACGTTTCACGTCCCGCGCCACTACCTCGATGACATTATCAGTGGCTGCGAAATGGACCTCGACCAAACGTCCTACCATGCCTTCCCGGAACTCGAGGACTACTGTTATCGCGTCGCTTCGTGCGTCGGACTCGTTTGTCTCTACATCTTTGGCCTCACCCCGAACGAGCAAAATTTAAAAACCGCCATTGCCCTGGGAAAGGCCTTGCAGTTGACCAACATCCTTCGGGACATTGTCCACGACCATCAACTCGGACGTGTCTATCTTCCCCAAGAAGATTTCACCCGCACAGGGGTTACGATGGCCGACCTTGTGAACGGCACCAACCGGTATGGAACCAAAGAACTCCTGACCCTTGAAATTCGGCGCGCGCGAAACTTTTTTGCAGAGTCCTTCGCGGGATTTCCGGAAGACCGCAAAGAGCGGCGTCGCTGGATGGCTCCTCTTCTGATCGGCAAGGTGTACGAACAGCTTCTCGACCGAATAGAAGCCGATCCCCTCGCAGTCATGAGGGAACGTGTGACGGTGTCACGATGGGAAAAATTGAAAATTATCGGTCGAACTGTGGGGGGATTATATGGATTTTCCCCTCCTTTGTAAGGAGGGGGAGGGGAGGTAGATTGTGGTGTCCTCTTATGTCCAAGTCATTATAAGTGCTACCAGTAAACGAGAAGCGGAGCGCATAGCAACTGCACTGGTTCGCAAGCGCCTCGTCGCTGGAACATTGATCGTGAAAGGTGATTCACGCTACTGGTGGAACAAGAAGATCGTTCGGAAGACCTACTGGAATATTCAGGCCTTTTCGCTTCGACGTTTTAAGACCAAGATCATTGCGTCGGTTAAGAAACTCCACAGTGACGAATGTCCCATCATCGCCTTCACGAAGATCGACGGTAATCGGGAGTTCTTGAAGTGGGTGAAGGAATCAGTGAAGTAAAAGGTGTCCGACTCCTAACCGGGGGGCTGCAGCTTACCTTTGATTCCACAGGAGATATCCCAACAGCAATGCGCGTGGGACGATCGTTGCATTATTTTCCTCGAACGAATCTGAGAAATTCCTCTGGCAGCATGTCGGCGTCGCGCATGATTTTTCGAAGGAGTCCGCGACCGAGGTCTTCACCGCGATGCATGGGAACAACCGTTGTTCTTCCGTCAGGATGTTTCAAAATCACATGGCTTCCTCTCTGACGGACCTGGGAAAATCCAGCGCGTTCCAAAGCCCTGATAATCAGCCGCGTAGGGATCGGACCAAGGTGGCTCATACAGCAATTTTTTGGAGACCGATGAATTCGATAGGCCGAATGGTTTGCTCTTCTTCAAGAGAAAGGAGCGCCGCCTCTTCAATGCGCTTCATCAAAGTATCCAAAGATTTTGCTTGAGTATGACAGCCTTTGAGTTCCGGTATGTCGGCAACATAGAAACCATCTTCATCTCGCTCAATGATGACATGAAATTCTCGCTTCCTCTTCATAACACCACCTCCCGAGGTCTCATTATAGTAACATTGTGGCAGACGGAGCAAGTCATGTTTTGCTTACCTTTGATTCCACAATAAATATCCCAATAGCAATGCGCAGGAGACGATGAGCATGGTGCGGACGAGGCGATCGCCTTTTTTGATGGCGACATGACTTCCCAGCCAGTGTCCCGCAATCCCAAAAAGACTTAAAGGGAGTGCCAGTGCAAAGATCACTTGGCCGTGAAGCAGAAATGTCGCGAGTGATCCGAGATTGGAGACCAGATTGAACCACCGCGCGGTAGCCGCGGCGTGCAGGAATGAAAGTCCGGCGATGCCGTAGAGGGCGAGCAGCAAAAGACTCCCCGTTCCCGGTCCAAAGACGCCATCATACCACCCGAGGGTTCCCGCAATCGGAGGGACAAGAACCCAGAGTCGCCATGAACGCCATCCGAGAACGGCTTCATGGTGGTTCCGTGGTTTGGGGACCAAGACGAGGCCCGCCGCAATGGGGAGCGCGATAAGAATAATCCGGCGAACGAGTTCCTGATCGCACTGTGCAATCCAATGCGCACCAATGACCGACCCGATGAGGTTGAACGCGACACCCACGATGGCTACCGGCCAGAGCATGCGTCCATGCGCAATATATTTTCCGGTCGAGACGAGCGTGCCTGCGGCTGAAACGAATTTGTTAGTGCCAAGCGTAAGTGCCGGTGGAATGCCGACGATGAGATACGCAGGCACGGTGAGCAATCCGCCGCCACCAGCAATGGCGTCGATGAAGCCCGCGACGAAGACGACAGGGGCGAGGAGAAAGAGAGAAGGGTCCAACGTCATGCTTTATTTTTTTTCGAAGCCTTAGCAGTCTTGGATTTCACTTCTGCCATTGTTTTGGGTTGATCCCGAAGGGCTTGCGTCTCCGAGAGGCGAAGGTACATCTTGGCGTATTCATCGCCAGGATTTGCGGCGAGTGCGTCACGCCACGCCTTTTTCGCCTGTTCAATTTTTCCCATCGCGTAGTGCGTCACGCCGAGCTGAACGCGTGCGGGACTATAATTGTCCTTGGCCTTGATGACGCTCGCCAGTTCATCCAACGATTTGGCCAATTGGCCGTCTTCGCGGAGCGCTTGTCCCAGCTTCGTGCGAATGTCGTGGTAGTTGGCATTCAAGTTGAGTGCCTTGCGGTACTCTTCGATCGCGTGCGGGTTGAGTCCGATGGAGCGATAGATATCGCCAATCTCGGCATGAAGATTTGAAAGTTTTCCGCGAAGGACCGGCTCAATTTCCGTTTTGCCCGGGGCGGTTGATTTTTTGAGTGACGTGTAGAGCTCCTTGGCCTGTCGGTATTTTCCGAGATCATTGTAGAGGACGGCCAAGTTTAAGAGCGCCTCGGTGTAGCGCGGGTTGATTTTGAGGGCCTGCTGAAAGTACGTCATCGCTGCTTCAAAGTTGCCCTCGATGTGATTGAGGACGCCCAAGAGGTTTTGGACATCGGCATAGCGTGGTTCTTTCTGGATGGCCTGCCGCAAATATTTTTCGGCATTCGGATAATCTTTTTGATCAAAATACTGTTTGCCGAGTTGCACCAGCTCGCGAATCGTTTCCATTATTCCTCCTTGGGCTTCAGACTCTTCTTGCTCGCACTCAGTAATTCACGCTCCGCCTTTTTTGTCCAGCGCTCGTTCGGGTATTCGAGGGAGAGTTTGCTAAAGGTTGTCTTGGCGGCCTCAATGCGATCGAGTTCGATGTTGGCCTTGGTGGCAAGGTACAATGCGCGCGGGGCGAGGCCCGAATCGGGATAGTCCTCTGCGACTTCGATGAGTCGCGGGAGGGCCGCGATGTATTCCCCTGTGCGCGTGTAGAACCGACCGACATAAAAGTTGCGACGCGCGACACGTCGGCGAGCATCTTTCAAAAAACGATCCGAGAGGCTTCGATAGGCGCTCGTTGGATAGGACTGGATGACGGTCGTGAAGTGGTTGATCGCATCGTCGAGGTATTCCTGATCGCGGTCAATGGCCTTCGGGCTTTCGTGATAATAGGAAAGCCCCGCGCGATAGTGCGCATAATCGACACGCGGACTGCGCGGATAGAGTTTCAGAAAGGCGAGATAGGATTCAGAGGCCAGAAGATATTCTTTCTTATTGAAATAAGCGTCGCCGATGCGAAGCTCCGCTTCTTGGCCGACACGGGACGAAGGATAGCGCGCCTTGACCATCTCCAGACATTCCACCGCTTCTTCGTAACGCCGCTTGTCGGAGAGGCGAAGGCAGCGCTGCAATTCCGCATCGGCGTTGTTGGTGGGCAGCGACGGCTCCCTGGCGCAGGCAAGGGCAAAGGAAGCGAGAAAAGTGACCGTAATGATGGATCGTGATGTCATCATGAATGTCATTGCGAGCGGAGCGAAGCAATCTCCTGAAGACACTGTGTGTTGAGGAGATCGCCACGTCGGCCTTTGGCCTCCTCGCGATGACAACGTAGAAAAGCGTGTCTTAAAACACAAGACGAAAGTCGAAGGGTTGACAGGGAAAATGGGCGACGCTAAAAAAGCGCCCTCTAAAGAAAGGATGACTATGAAACGGACCTTTTCGCTTCGCGCAGTTCTGCTGGTCGCTCTCGTGAGTGTTGTGGCGACTGCGGCCTTCCAGGCCCACACCGATGACATCTATCAATCGGGGGCGAGTGTGGCTCAACCGGCCAACTGGTTTCCCGGCAATCAAGTCTCGTTTGCCGATCTTGCGGAGCGGGCGTCGCCCGCCGTGGTCAACGTGTCGACCACAAAAGTCGTGCGACGGGGAGGACCGGGGGGAATGCCTCCGATGGGTCAGCGTGATCCTTTTTTTGATGATTTTTTCGAACGGTTCTTCGAAGGCGCTCCGCGGGAACAGCAACAAAAAAGTCTTGGTTCTGGTTTCATCATGAATAAGGACGGAACGATCCTCACGAATTCCCACGTCGTTGCCGGTGCCGATGAAATCAAAGTCATCCTCGCCGATGGCCGTTCCTTTGACGCCAAAGTTGTCGGTCTCGATGAAAAAACCGACATCGCCGTTATTCGCGTGGCCGCGAAGGCCGATCTTCCGACCGTTCCTCTCGGTGATTCCGATCAGATTCGTCCGGGTGATTGGGTCATGGCGATTGGGAATCCCTTTGGTCTCGAACATACGGTGACGGTGGGGGTTGCGAGTGCGACCGGTCGTGTGATTGGTGGCGGGCCGTACGCAAAATTTATTCAGACCGATGCATCGATCAATCCGGGCAACAGCGGTGGTCCGCTCTTTAATATGAAGGGCGAAGTGATCGGGATCAACACGATGATCTACGCCGGGGGGCAGGGGATTGGATTTGCGATCCCGATCAACCTCGCCAAACAATTGGCGCCGCAACTGGTGGAAAAAGGAAAGGTCACGCGCGGATGGCTCGGCGTTTCGATTCAAGACATCACGCCGGAGCTTGCCAAGTCGTTTGGACTGGAGAGTGAAGAAGGGGCGTTGCTCGCCGAAGTCTTTAGCGGTTCACCCGCGGCGAAGGCTGGTCTTCAGCGTGGTGATATCATTGTGATGTTCGACGGCCAGAAGATCAAAGATCCGTACGATCTCTCGCTCGCCGTCGGCAATACGTCGGTGGGAAAGAAAGTGGACATCGAAGCCTTGCGCAAAGGTGAGCGAAAAAAATTTACAGCTGATGTCGGGACACAAGAAGAAGCCGGACCGGTTGCAGCGCGCGGTGAAGAGAAACCGAGTGGCAAGGCCGACAAGCTTGGACTCGTGGCACGGGCGATCACGGTGGAGGATACGCGTGAGCTTGATGTGCCACCGACGTTTCGCGGGGTTGTGATCCAGCGAGTCGAGCCCGGTTCTGCAGCGGAAGCGGCTGACCTTCGTAGTGGTGACGTCGTGCTCGAAATCAACGGCGTGAAGATCGAAGCCCTCACGGACTATAACCAAGCAACAGCGAAGCTCGATAAAGGCAGCATCGTGCGTTTCTTCGTCAAGCGCGGCCGCGCGAGTGTCTATGTTGCGTTTCGATTGTAGTTAAGGAGTGACCGTTTCGACGTCGATGAGTTCGATGGGTTGAGGTGGAATTGGTTCAAACGCGTACCACGCGCCCATGGTTCCCGCGTCGCCTTTGAATTGCACCGTTGGCCGGATCGCGACGGATCGTTTCGGGAATGTGGTGTCGTTGGCTGGCTGGAATGAAATGGTGACTTCGGCAAAGTTCGGAAACATCTTTTCCAAACGCTGTTTCACACCTTGAGCGTACGTCACGAGGGCTGGGTCTGCGCCCCCCACCACAATGTCGACGTAAACGGACTTCACACCCTTGTAGTTTTCAACAACATCAGCAGCGCACGTCTTCATAAATCCGGTTGAATCTCTCGCCTCGCGGATCTCTGCGTATAACGCGTTCTCAAGCGCATCGGCGCCGGTTGGTTTTCCCTTGTCGTCGAACGCGACCACGCGCCACGGATGAATCGTTTGGAGTGCCCCTTGATACATGATGGCGATGGGTTCTGTTGTCGACAGATGCTCGACCTTTCCAGGGCCAAGCCCCGTCGTCATGTCACAGATCATAACGCCGTCGTGAATCACAACTCGCTCTTGCGGAGGCTCTGGGGGAGCATCGACGGCGGGGATCGAATCGATCCGCTCCCACGAGGCATTGGGTGGAAGGGGCCCTGTTGAAATAGCTGCATCGACGCGACGATAGCGCGGATCATCGACGTTATCAGTATTCCCTTTGGTTGCTGATCGCGCTGGTTGTTCGCCTGCGGCGAAGGCATAAAAATTGACGCCATAGGGCGCCCTCAAACTGTTCGGATTTTCTCGGATGATCGCCTTGATACGACTGGTGACCGCGAGATAACGCCGACGAGACAGTTCGCGGTTATAGGGATCGGAACCCGTTGTGTCGGCCATGCCCGTGAAGGAGACATTGACGGTGCCTTTCACGACACCGGTGGTGCCGCCGCAGTGTTCCGCCAAGTCACCACTGGCCGCGAGCTTGAGATGGGTCATGAGTTTTGCGATGTACAGCGCAAAGGCCAGAGCGTCACTCGGTTCGGTTGAATCATGGTTAAAGAAGACACTCGACGATGGCATGACGATTCTCGGGGCCTTCCCCTCTTCGCGAACAAGGACAGGTTCACCATGGGTGACGAAACTTTCCCCCTTCATGATCCGGGGCAGTCCATCTTCGGTGGACAATGTATAACCGTTCGCAGATGACACTGGCTCTTGTGTCGTTGTGCAGTACGTAGCCAGGAGAGGTGCCGGTGGGCACAGTTCACCCGAGGTCGCTGGTGTCGCTGCAGAAACGTTGTCGCCGCCGCCCTTCATTAGAGATACGCTCCTATCTCCCTTATCGTCAGTCGTCCAGGAAGGTTGCGTCATATTTTGCATAGGTGTCCGACTCCTTTTGGGGGGACCTTTGGAGTGTCCCCGGAAAAGGTGTCGGACACCTTTCACCTTGACGGTACGAGAGAAAGGCACTAAGAGGCCGAAAAATCGAAGGAAAACGGTGACCAGACAATCGGGAAAGAACGATGCCATCTCTTTAACATTAGAAGACGGCAGCGTTTTTCCCGGTTTTTCTTTTGGGGCCCCCGTCGAAGCGGCAGGTGAAGTCGTCTTCAATACGGGGATGGTGGGCTACCCCGAATCCTTCAGTGACCCCTCCTACCGCGGCGAAATCCTCGTCCTCACGTATCCCCTCATCGGCAATTACGGTGTCCCGGCGACCATGACGAGCCCGCTCGAGAGTTCGTTTGAATCAGAGCGCGTGCAGATCGAAGGACTCGTCGTCTCGGAATTTTCAGAATCGCATTCTCACTGGCAGGCGACGAAAGGCCTTGCCGATTGGTTGGTCGAACAAGGCGTGCCCGGCATCGCCGGTATCGACACACGAGCACTCACGAAAATTTTGCGCGAGAAGGGAACGATGCAAGGATACATTCTTCGGGATCCGGAATCCGGGATCCGGAATCCGACCCTCTCGAAGACACATCCTCGTCACGTGGTCTCTGAAGTGAGCGTCAAGGAACCGATCGAATACAAGGGTGGAAAGAAACGTGTGGCGGTCGTTGACTGTGGATGTAAAAACACAATCATCAAGAGTCTCGTGACACGCGGGCTGACCGTGATGCGTGTGCCATGGGATTTCGATGTGACCACGCTCGATGTGAGCGGCGTCCTCTTCTCGAATGGTCCCGGCGATCCGACCGATTGTCGCGAAACGATCGAGACCGCGCGCAAGGTGATACAAGCGGGGATTCCCACATTTGGGATTTGTCTCGGGACCCAGATGTTAGCCCTCGCGGCCGGCGGCAAGACGTTTAAACTCAAATACGGTCACCGTTCGCAAAATCAACCGTGTGCCATGGTCGGAACCAAACGCTGCTACATTACGTCCCAAAATCATGGCTATGCCGTCGATTCCGCAACACTTCCGCCCGATTGGGAAACCTGGTTTCAGAACGCAAACGACGGCACGAACGAGGGGGTTCGTCACCGTACGAAGCCGTTCATGAGTGTGCAGTTTCACCCCGAAGCGACTCCGGGTCCCGTGGACACCGCGTTTCTCTTTGACGAATTTGTGGGGATGCTCAGATGAAAAAAGTTTTGATCCTCGGCTCTGGCGCACTCAAAATCGGCGAGGCCGGTGAGTTCGATTATTCCGGGAGTCAGGCGATCAAGGCGTTGAAGAGTGAAGGTGTTCGTACGATTCTCGTGAATCCCAATATTGCGACAATCCAAACGTCCGAAGGGTTCGCCGACGAGGTCTATTTTCTCCCGGTGACTCCGCATTTTGTGACGGAAGTCATCAAGAAGGAACGGCCCGATGGAATCCTCCTTTCGTTCGGCGGACAAACCGCGCTCAACTGTGGGGTTGCACTGTATCGCTCCGGGGCTCTTAAAGAATATCATGTTCAAGTCCTCGGCACGCCGGTGGCGACGATCGAAGACACCGAAGATCGCGAACGGTTTACGGCGCGCTTGGCCGAAATCAATATCCCGGTTCCAAAAAGTCGTGCGGCGACGACCGTCGAAGATGCCGTCAGGGCGGCCGACGCGATCGGCTATCCCATCATGGTGCGCGTCGCCTATGCCCTCGGTGGCCTCGGTTCAGGATATTGCGGCGATCACACGGCGCTTGTCGAACGTGTCTCGGCGGCCCTTGTCCACGCGCCCCAAGTCCTCGTCGAAGAATATCTCACCGGCTGGAAGGAAATCGAATACGAAATCGTTCGCGACCAATTCGATAACTGCATTGCGGTATGCAACATGGAAAACTTTGATCATCTGGGAATTCAC
>JACQMA010000074.1 GCA_016203825.1 Deltaproteobacteria bacterium
AAAATATTTTGCGAAAAAATTCGATGCTTTTGGAGAAGAAGCTCACTGATTTTGAAGATGCCGGTCGCGTGACGGCAATCCATCCCGGCCCTGTCATCACGATGTACGAATTTGAGCCCGCCCCCGGAACGAAGGTCAACAAGGTGACGAATCTCGAGGACGACTTGTCGCTGACGCTGGGCGGACGCAGCGTCCGCATTATCCCGCATCTTCCGGGAAAGGCAGCACTCGGCATTGAAGTCCCCAATCACGAGCGCGAGACCGTCTACATCAAGGACATCATCGCCTCGACCTCATTCCAAAAGTCATCGAATAAAATCCCGCTCGCCATCGGCACCAATACCGAAGGCCATCCGGTCGTCGCCGACCTCTCCCGCATGCCCCACCTCTTGATCGCGGGCGCGACCGGTTCGGGAAAAAGCGTGTGCATCAACGCGATGATCACGAGCATCCTGTACAAACTCTCCCCCGAAGAAGCGCGCATGATCCTCGTCGATCCCAAGATGCTCGAGCTTTCCGTGTACGATGGCATTCCCCACCTCCTGCTCCCCGTGGTGACGAAACCCAAGCAGGCCGTCTCGGCGATGCGGTGGGCTGTCAGAGAAATGGAGCGGCGTTATCGACTCATGGCCGATTGTGGGGCGCGCCACATCGCGGGTTACAACGAGAAAGTCAAAAAGGGCGAGGTGAACATCTTGGCCCCGTCGGAACAGGACGAGATGCTCAAGCAAAATCCTGAAGCAGCGATTCACACCGGGAGCATTCCGTATATCATTGTGATCATCGATGAGCTGGCCGACCTCATGATGACGGCGAGTCAAGAAATGGAAGAAACGATTACGCGGATTGCACAGATGGCGCGAGCCGCTGGCATTCACTTGATTCTCGCGACCCAGCGGCCATCGGTCGATGTCGTGACTGGTCTCATCAAGGCCAATTTCCCGGCCCGTATTTCCTTCAAGGTGAGCGGGCGCCACGATTCACGAACGATCCTCGACTCCATCGGAGCAGAAAAACTCTTGGGCGCCGGCGACATGCTCCTGATGTCGCCCTCAGGCGGCGAGATCCTGCGCCATCACGGCTGCCTCATCACGGACGGTGAGATTGCTCGTGTCGTCACACACCTCAAACAACAAGGCGAACCCGTCTACGACGAAACAATTCTCGAGCAGGCAGAAAAAGATGAAACCGCAGCGGCCATGGGGTTCGACGACATCGACGACGAACTCTATGACCAAGCCGTTCACATTGTGACCGAGACGCGTCAGGCCTCGATCTCGATGGTTCAGCGGCGACTCCGTATCGGCTACAACCGCGCCGCACGCCTCATCGAACGGATGGAAGCCGAGGGCGTCGTCGGACGCGCCGAAGGAAGCAAACCACGTGAAGTCCTCTCCAGCGCGTTTCAAAAATAAGCTCGGACTCTGCCTCGTTGGCTGCTTGATCCCCGCGATCGTTCACGCTCGGTCACTTACGAACACCATCGACACCATTGAGACGGTGTATCAGGATACCACAGACCTCTCGGCCAGTTTTATTCAAGAAACCAACGTCGAACTCCTCAACAAAACCGTCCGTCAAAGAGGAAAAATCTTTTTGAAAAAGGGCGGAAAGCTGCGTATTGAATATTCGTCACCGGAGCGAAAACTCTACCTCTCCGATGGACAACACCTCTGGGTTGCAACTGAAGGTGACGCTCATGCCGACACCTATGACCTGTCGAACGACATTATCCCCCACGATGCCCTCTCGTTTTTGATTGGCTTTGGAAAGGTGCGACGCGCCTTTCGAGTGTCGGCATCCACCGCGTTTGGAACGCTTGCTCCCTCCGCAACAGCTCTGCATCTGAAACCAAAATCAAAACGATCCCCCTACGTCGCCCTCGATCTCCTCTTTGATAAAGATCACATCGTCCAACAACTCATCATCCAGAACCCATCGGGAAATCGATCGACCTACCAATTTCAAGGCGTCCGAATAAATTCAGGCCTTGCAGACACCCTCTTCCAGCCGTAATATCCCTCCTCAACCAAGGGGGCCCCATGAAAAACTTTCTCGTTGCGGTCATAACATTGATATCGATCAGCACTGGTCTCAGTTGTGGCTCTTCGACGGCCACAACATCCGATACGACTCCCTCTGTCGGCTATACCCTCACGACTGAAGCTGACTTTACCGCTTCGGCGAGTGCATCGCTCTCAGCACTCACGAAGCAATTGCAGGAGACCTGCCCTGCGTCCACCGTTCCCCTTACCAATGACGATCCCTCCTATGCCAACGCTCTCGATTGCGACAATGACCTTGGTATCGTTGCCCATGTCACTCCATCCCAGTATGCCATCGCCTTTCGCCGTATTTCGCTGATCCCCTCAGATGATACCTCGGAGCAGATCGATTTTCTTGCCGATACGGGCTCCCTGGCTTCATCGGAAGTCATTACGTTTACGAGCGGGGATACAACCGAAACCGTTGAGACCCTTGGAACGGATGATCTTCAGGCGGGGACGTATTCTGGCATCGAGGCCGTGCTCTATTATTTCCAGCTGACGTTCCCCGTTGCTGGCACGACCCGCAATGTCCGGATCTACATGAGCGACGACAACTTTGAGTCCGAAGGAAGCCTTGGTCATCATCAGGGTGATATCACGTTTATCGACGATACGGGAACAGAGCTCGGCTGGGTTGACGATACCTGGTTGTTGGAAAATATCTCGACGACGCGAGGAGAAGCACAAAACGGTGCTGGTGGCATCGATGCTCAAACGATGCATGAGCGCGGATTTTTTGGAAACGAGGACTTCTGGAACGCAGCCGATCAGGTCCAGGGTGCGAGCGCCGACAACTTTCTCATGTCGCTCGAATTTGACGAGCCGCTCACCATTCCCGAGCCATCGGCTGTGACCGATCTCACAACCATCACGGCGACCTTCTCGACTGCTGACACATTCTACTATGAAGACTTCGCTCCCCAGAACACAGAAGCGTTTCCCGGTTTTTACCCCGCCGATGGCGGCGAGGCAACGAGCGAAGGTGCCGAATGGGCCCCACTGGCCCCCACCGCCACGATTACGGTGAGTAATTTTTGATGGTACGAAAATCCTATTTCGTTGATCCCAAACTGATGTCACGCGCAACCAAACTTTTAGGGGCACGATCAGAAGCTGAGGCTCTACGAAAGCTTGTTGCACGGTTTGTGGA
>JACQMA010000075.1 GCA_016203825.1 Deltaproteobacteria bacterium
CGTAACCCCTCCCAACCTCCCCTTATCCTAAGGGGAGGGGTCATTATAATAATCCCCCTCTTAAAATAAGAGGGGGTTGGGGGGGGGAGTTATGAGGAGTTACGAGGAGGAAAACATGAAACGATGGATCCTGTTGGTGGTGATGATTGCAATGCTCCCTGCGACCCTGTGGGCCAGGAAGACGACGACCATTACGACGAATCACAGGTTCAATTCCGTAAAACTCTCAGAAGTTTCCCTCAAGGAGGCCGAGAAGCGTGGGATCAGTCATCCCGTGGATGTGGATGAAGCGAGACTTCGCGACATTCTCGCGTCCATCAAGCTTTCGAAACAATACCTCGTTCGAAAAGATGTGGCGAGCCAGGAAGTGTTGAGTGAAGCAGCCGTTGATTTTCTTGCCCCCAATCTTGCGGCAGCCTTTCGGAAGGCCGCTGTTACGGATGAAGTTCTGTTTTCCTATCTCGTGAAACGCCCTGATTTCATCATGCGAAATGACCGGCTGACCGTTGGTCGCGCATGGATTCATGGCGATGAGGTCCATATCCTCTTCGACAAACTCTACGCCAAGGTCACCGGTGATACGGACAAACGCGGAAACGAAGCGAAGCTCGCTGCCCGCGCCCGAGGGCTTCGGGTCTCACTCGCCCTTGAACCGGGACAGAGAATGTCGCCGCAAAATCCAGACGAACTTATTGTTACACTCACTCCACCACCGGCAGAAGCTGTTCCCGCGGAGAAAACAACGAAGGGGGAACGCTCCACCGTTGAGGCGGAAGTGGCTGATCCTACGGCTACCAATGTTGAAGGTCGTTTGCAGGAACTCAAAGACCTCAAGGAAAAGGGTTTGATCACGAAAAAAGAATACGAAACGAAACGGAAGGAAATCCTGAGCGATTTGTGAGTAAACGCGATCGTCTGAAGGCTGAACGCTTTCCCTACGTCAGTCGGGGTGGGGTCAAGTTGGCCCATGCCCTCAAGGTTTTTCACCTCGATGTTCACGGGATGACGGCGCTCGATGTTGGCGCTTCGACCGGTGGATTCACGGACTGTCTCCTGCAGCATGGCGCAAGCAAAGTCTACGCCGTCGATGTCGGTTACGGTCAGTTGGCCGAAAAGCTGCGCAAAGATCCTCGCGTGACCGTCATTGATCGCACCAATATTCGGACCCTTTCTTCCGAAAAACTTCCCGAAAAGGTTCAGCTCGTCACGATCGATGTCTCTTTTATTTCGTTAGCGACGATTTTTCCTGTCCTCCAACGCTCCCTTGCGGAGGATGCAGTCATTGTCGCCCTCGTGAAACCTCAATTTGAGGTCGAGCCTCACGAAGTGGAACGAGGTGGGGTTGTGCGCGATTTGGCGCTGCATCAGCGCGTGATCGAGCAGGTCATGGCTGCTGGTCATACCCAAGGTTGGGTGTGGCACGCAGTCACGGCATCATTCCTTACCGGTGCCGACGGCAATCAGGAATATTTTCTTCTCTTTCAAAGATAATGGACCGATGTTAGAGTCTGCCCCTTCATGAAACGAATCCTTCAGGTGTTGTTTCTGTGTTGCGTTGTGGGGTGTGCCCATACTCCTCGTTCCCCGTTGAACCCGGAGCAGATGAGCAAAAAAGAGGATGCCTACCTCCAGTTTATCCAGGGGAGCCTCCTCGCGATGGAGGGTTCTCCCGATAAAGCGGTCAAAGAACTCGAAGACCTCATTAGGCGTTTTCCGGATAACGCCTTTTTCTTTCAGCTCTATGCAGAATGGCTTGCTCGCGTCGGTCAGGAGGCAGAGGCGCTCATCGCCGCGCGTCGTTCAGTCGAGCTCAATCCTCACAATGTCGATGCCCGTCTTTTGTTGGGAAAACTCTTGATGAATGGGGATCCCCAGGAGGCGGTTCGTGTCCTGGAGCGTGTCGTGGCCGATGCCCCGGAGCGTGAAGAAGTATATTCCCTCTTGGCAAAACTCTTTGTCGATCAGGGTCGTCCTCGGCAAGGGATTGAAGCCATGCGGCGGCTCCTCAAGGTCGATCCCGATGCAGTAGTGGCCTACCTCAACATGGGAAGCATCTATGAAAAACAACTCAAAGACAGAGCGTCGGCACTTAAGATGTACCGCGAGGCCGTGCGCATTGAACCCGACCACCTCATGGCCCACAATGCCATTGCGCAACTCTATGTTGATCGGAAAGATCTGCGGAATGCCCTGGCGGCATATCGCGACATTGAAAAGTTGACGCCTTCCGATGTCAGTGTCTCGCTTCGCGTCGCACTCCTCCACTATGAACTCAAAGAGTACACGAATGCGGTCGAAAAATTTTCGACGATATTAGCACGCCATCCGCAGGCCGATAAAATTCGCTTCTACTTAGGTATGCTCTATGAAGGCATTGGTCAAAAAAAACAGGCCCTCGAACAGTTTGAACTGATTCCGCCGTCATCGGACTCGTATCAGGATGCTCGCATTCATATGGCCGAGATCCACCGAAGCGAAAAACACATCGATGCCGCGATTGCCTCCCTTGAAACCGCCCTTCGTGAACGAGAGGATCTTCCCGAGCTCTCTGAATACCTTGCCGCTCTTTATGAAGATCAGAAAAATTATCAGGCGGCCATTGACCTCACGGTGCGGGCGACGAAACGTTTTCCGAACGAAGAACGGCTCGTCCTTTTTTTGGGTTTTCTCTATGAAAAGGTTCGCAATCGAGAACAGGCCCTTGAAACCATGCAGCGCGTCCTCAAGATCAATCCCCAGAATGCGAGTGCGTTAAACTATATCGGCTATACGTACGCCGATCGTGGTGAACACCTCGATGAAGCATCACGTTTCTTGGAAGAGGCCGTGAAGATCCGACCAGAAGATGGCTACATCATCGACAGTCTCGGTTGGCTTCGTTTTCGTCAGGGGAATCTCGATGAGGCGTCGGCGCTCCTTGAAAAGGCGCTGCGACTTTCGCCCAAAGAGCCGACGATTCTTTATCATCTCGGAGAAGTGCGCGCTCAGCAGGGAAAACCAAAAGAAGCCCTTCGTCTTTTTCGACAATCTCTCGATGCCTGGAAGAAGCGACCCGACCCTGATGCCGATGAAATGAGTCGAGTTCAACAGCGCTTAGATGAGGTGAAATGAAATTCGGCCACTCTCCAGTTATTGTTCTCTTGTTTTTTTTCATCGTGAGCTGTTCCTATCGTGTGACGCGCCCGGCGACGGAATTGGTTGAGAATCTTTCTGCGGATCCACCCACATTGAATCCGATTGCACCTCTCGAATCAAGTTCGGGCGCAATCATGGGCAATGTGTATGAGCAGCTTATTGATCGTGATCGTGAAACATTGGCGTGGAAACCAAAACTTGCCGAGCGATGGGAAATCTCTCCCGATCACTTGACCTATACGTTTTATCTTCGCCGCGATGTCCGATGGCACGATGGAAAACCCTTCACGGCCGATGATGTCATCTACACCTATGAACGTATTCAAGATCCCACGGTCGATGCCGCGGCGACACGAAATTATTATCGCGATGTGGAGTTTGCTGAGAAGCTCAACGAGTTCACCGTGCGGTTCCGATATCGCGAACCTTATTTCAAGGCATTTGAAATGCTGGGGGGGCTTACCGTTATTCCCAAACATATTTTCGACGATGGACAGGATTTTAATGCTCATCCGGCGGGACGCGCTCCTATCGGTACCGGTCCCTATCGTTTTAAATCCTGGAACACGGGCCGAAGAATTGTGCTTCGGCGCAATGACGATTACTGGGGAGACAAGCCAGCGATCACGGCATTGGTGTACAAAATTATTCCCGATACGAGCGTGGCCTTTCAGCTCTTGAAAAAGGGTGATCTCGATCTTGCGACCATTCGTTCGGTCCAATGGGAGCGGCAGGCGACAACGAAGGCATTCGAGGAACAATTCGCCAAGTATCGCTATTATCTTCCGAACTGTTCCTATGTTGGATGGAATCATCAACGCCCCTTCTTTTCGGATAAGCGTGTGCGGCGCGCGATGACCATGCTGATTGATCGGCAATCGATCGTCGGCAAGTTACTCTTTGGTCAAGGAGAGGTGGTTTCGGGTTCTTTCTATCTTTTTGGTCCCGATAACGATGCGTCCGTTACGCCATGGCCTTATGATCCCCAACAAGCCGTGACTCTTCTCGATGAAGCGGGTTGGATCGATCACGACGGCGATGGCATTCGTGATCGCGATGGTGTGGCGTTTCGTTTTTCCATCCTGATGCCATCGGCATCAAAAATTTATCGGAGCGTCGCTCTCCAGTTGCGCGAAGAGCTGGCCAAGATTGGAGTTGAGATGGAGATTCGTCCACTTGAATGGGCAGCCATGCTGAAACTCTTCCATGAAAAAACATTTGATGCCGCGATTCTTGGCTGGTCCTTGCCGGTGGATCAAGATCCCTACCAAATTTGGCACTCATCGCAGCGGGAAAGTGGCTCGAATGTGTTTGGCTTTGCCAATGCAGAGGCCGATCAGATTATCGAGACGGCACGTCGTGAATTTGACCGTGAGCGACGAGCAGAAATGTACCAAAAATTTCATCGCCTCCTCCACGAAGAACAGCCCGTCACCTTTCTTTTTATGAATCCATCGCTCGTCGTCGTGGCGCGGCGATTTGCGAATGTGAAGGAATACAAGTTGGGACTCGAGCCGCTGGAATGGCAGGTCATGAGTACAGAGGCCATCACGGTATGGTGATATCGTCTGTAGGCGATGTCATTGCGAGGAGCGAAGCGACGCGGCAATCTCGATCTGAAAGTGTCCGCAGGAGATTGCTTCGCTTCGCTCGCAATGACAAAAGGAGAACGTGGTTCGCTATTTATTAAAACGAGTTTTTTTGATGATCCCGACGTTGCTCGGAATCACGCTCATCACGTTTGCGATGATGCACTTGGCCCCCGGTGATCCGGCGGCCCTCAAGGCGCAGCAGGGGACAGAGCAGCTCGCCTCTGATCAGATGAGCGAGGAGATCCTTGCCCAAACGCGCGCCCTGTATGGCCTCGATCAACCCTTGCCGATCCAGTACTTACGGTGGCTCGGCCGCATCGCAACGCTCGACTTTGGTGAATCCTATCGCGATCATCGTCCTGTCCTCGAGAAGATTGGCGACGCGCTCCCCATTACGTTGACGCTCAATGTCCTTTCGATTTTTATCATTTATATCATCGCCATTCCGCTTGGTGCCTTTGCTGCACTCAAACCAGGGAGCTTCGTCGATCGTGCATCGGCGATCGGCCTCTTTGTGCTCTACTCGCTCCCGAGTTTTTGGGTGGCGATGATGTTGATCGTGTATCTCGGTGGTGGCGATCATTTGAATTGGTTTCCGATCGCGGGGTTTATCTCCGATGGCGCCGATATGCTTCCGTGGTGGGGGAAGATCGCGAATATCGCGTGGCATCTCGTCTTGCCCGTTGCGTGTTTGACATATGGTGGCTTTGCGTTTCTCTCTCGTTTTGCGCGCACCTCGGTCCTCGAAGTGATTCGCCAGGATTTTATTCGGACGGCGCGGGCCAAGGGTTGCTCGGAGAGGCAGGTGTTAGTGCGGCACGCCATGCGCAATAGTCTCATCCCGATGCTCACCCTGATGGGGGCCTTGTTGCCGGAGCTCTTGGGCGGCAGCGTAATTATCGAACAGATTTTTGCACTCCCCGGCATGGGACGACTGGGTTTTGAATCGGTGCTCGCGCGCGATTATCCCGTGGTGATGGCGATCGCAACGATCAGTGCGGTCCTCACCCTCGTCGGTATCCTCATCACCGACATCCTGTATGTGATCGTCGATCCGCGGATTACGTATGGAGGGCGGCGATGAAGCCCTCGCAACACTACGCCGCGATCGTCTGGCGACAATTCCGCCGACATCGCCTCGGGGTTGTGAGCCTTGCCTTTATTATTCTCTTGGCCGTAACGGCGCTCGGAGCAAAATTTATTGCCGATGATCAACCGCATCGCCCGATTCCATATCGTCCCGGGTCCTATGATTTGAGCCAAGTGCTGATGCCACCGTCGAGTGCGCACTGGTTCGGGACCGATGGTGATGGTCGAGACGTCGCAGCGCAAATGGTGTGGGGGGCGCGCGTGTCGCTTTCGGTGGGGTGTGTCGCCGTTGGGATCGCCGTTGTCGTGGGCATTTTCTTTGGCGGACTCGCCGGATATTATGGAGGCAAGATCGATATCGTCATTTCGCGCTTTATTGAAGTCATGATGTGTTTCCCAACCTTCTTTCTTATTTTGGCGATCCTCGCCTTCGTTGGGCCATCGATGTTGAATGTCATGATTGCGATTGGTGCGACCGGTTGGACGGGAGTGGCGCGTCTTATCCGTGGCGAATTTTTGAAACTCAAACAGCGCGAATTTATCCTTGCAGCCCGAGCGCTCGGTGCGAGTGATCTTCGTATCGCCGTTCGTCATCTCTTGCCGAACGCCTTGGCACCCGTGCTCGTCTCGGCAACTTTTGGTGTGGCGGGGGCGATCTTGAGTGAGGCGGCACTTTCGTTTTTGGGGTTTGGTGTTCCGCCGCAAGTCCCGAGTTGGGGGAGTCTCCTTTCGCAGGCGCAGGAATTTATGGATATCGCGTGGTGGCTCGTCGTGATTCCGGCGGCCGCGATTTTTTTGACGGTGACGGCGTTGAACCTCGTGGGCGAGGCGTTGCGTGATGCCATCGATCCCCGACTGAAAGGCCTTTGATGCCTCTGCTTCGAGTGACGGATCTGCATACTCATTTTTTCACCGCTGAGGGTGTGGTGCGCGCGGTCGATGGAGTTTCCTTTGATCTCGAGAGTGGTGAGAGTTTAGGGCTCGTCGGGGAATCGGGAAGCGGAAAGAGTGTCCTGGCCCTCTCACTCTTGCGGCTCATCCCGCAGCCGCCGGGAAAAATAGTTTCGGGATCGATCACGCTTGCCGCTCGGAACGGTGGGGCGGATCTCGATCTCCTTGCCCTCTCGGAACGTGAGATGTGTGCGGTCCGCGGAAAACGTATCGCGATGGTCTTTCAGGAACCGATGACGGCCTTGAATCCGCTGGCGACGATTGGGCGCCAAATCGGCGAAGCGATCGAACTCCATGAGAGCAAAGATGAAGAGAGGGTTCGTGCGCGAACACTCGAGATGCTCAAGCGCGTTGGCATGCCCGATCCCGAACGCCGCATGCACGAGTATTCCTACCAGCTCTCTGGGGGCATGCGCCAGCGCGCGATGATTGCCATGGCGCTCGCCTGCCGCCCCGACATCCTCATTGCCGATGAACCGACAACGGCCCTCGATGTGACGGTGCAGGCGCAGATTCTGGCCCTGATTCGCGAACTTCAACAGGAACTCGGCATGGCCCTCATCTTTATCAGTCACGATTTGGATGTTGTAGCCGAGGTTGCCGATCGTGTTGTCGTGATGAAATCGGGGCAATGGGTCGAGGATGGGGGGGTGTATATGAAAACCCTCCTCGGTGCGCTGCCGAAGGGAACGCGCGAGGTGTCCCACAAGGTACCGGAACCCCTCGTGGAGATGAAGGGGATCGTCAAATCATTCCCCTTGAAGAAATCTTCAGTCCAAGCCGTTCGAGGAGTGAGTCTCACGATTGCTCGCGGTGAGACCCTTGGTCTCGTCGGAGAGTCGGGATGTGGAAAATCGACGCTGGGTCTTTTGGCACTTGGACTCCTCCCACCCGATGCGGGGACGGTTGCTTTCGCGGGACGAGACATTGCGACATTGAAGTATGCTGAACTCCAAGAGCTTCGCCAACACATGCAGATTATTTTTCAGGACCCCTTTGCCTCGCTCAATCCCCGCATGACGATTGGCTCGCTCCTCGAGGAACCTCTGATCATCCATGGTGTGGGGAATAAAGAAGAACGCGCGAAGCGAGTCGACGAACTCCTTTCGCTCGTGGACCTCCCTTTCGAAACGGCCGACCGGTATCCCCACGAGTTTTCGGGAGGACAGCGCCAGCGTATTGGCATTGCGCGGGCCGTTGCCCTTCATCCCCAATTCATCGTTGCCGATGAAGCCGTTTCATCGCTCGATGTTTCGGTGCGGGGAGAAATTTTGAAACTTCTTCTCGATCTTCAACAACGCTTCTCTCTTGCCTTTCTCTTCATCTCGCATGACCTGCGCGTTGTCGAACATGTGAGTCATCGTATTGCAGTGATGTACTTGGGAAAGATGATGGAGATTTTCCCGGCGGCAAAGATCCACGAGGCGCGGCATCCGTATACGCAAGCACTCCTGGGTGCGGTTGTCCAAGGCGATCCTCCGTCGCCGGTGCATCCTCCATCGGGCTGTCCCTTTCATCCACGTTGTCCCTTTGCACAACCGCGATGCGCCGAGGAAGAACCGCCCCTTGAAAGCTATGCGGAAGGTTTGATAGCGTCTTGCCATTACATTCGGGAAATGCTTCCTGTCGGAGAGGTTCGTCACGTTCGGAGGACATCATGAAACGCATAACACTTGCCGTACTCGTGATCGCTTGTGCAGCGGCTTGTGGGTCAGGGAGTGGGGCCCGTCCGCGCTCCAAAGATGTTATCCACGCCCAAGGGGGGGCGATGATCGAGGGATGTGGTTTTGTCCTCGATGCGAGCGTCGACCCGCGTCTTTCTGATCTTATTCCTGGTTACCACGTGATCAACGTGGTCCTCGTGAATAATTCCTTCAATATACTTTTCTTGAGTCCGGAGAGGGATCGCTGGTTTGTCAAAGCGGGGGGGAAACGTTGGCACGCCATCAATGACCTCCGAAAGGTGGACGGTGAGGCGTGGAGTCAAGTTCCCGAACGTGCGCGAGGCCTTATGACCTACCCCTTGGTGATTCCTATTGGTGGACGAATGGTTGTGGACCTCTTTGTCC
>JACQMA010000084.1 GCA_016203825.1 Deltaproteobacteria bacterium
ATTGATAAAATATAATAAAATATTTTCATAAGCCCCTTCAAGGTGTATCATTAAAGACGTTTTTCAATCACATGGACCAACAAGGGGGGGATATGGGGACACTATCGCGTAGGTTGGGAATGCTGCTGATGACGCTGGCAGCGGTTGGTTTGGTGGCGTGCGGGAGTTCAGCTACTTCTTCAACAACGGACTCAACAACCACGACGGCGGCAATTGATGACACCGGGGACACGGTTCCCGGTGATGTGGTGCTCGCTTCACCAACCGCAAGTACGGCAGCCGCCTCGGCTTCGATATCCAGAGGGCTCAAGCAGGAAGGCACCGAATTCACACCCCGTGGCGACAAGCCCGGTGATCCTCAGGGAGAACATTTCGAGGCTCGAAAAGAAGCACTCCAAGAGCTGATCTCTGGTGATGGTGACTGCTCATTTACCTTGGCCATGGAAATGGTCGATGAGCCCGGCTGCTACGGGCCGTCTGTTGACTATGCCAACCATCCTGCTGGAAGTCCTACCACGGGGCAGCTGCCTCAGGGAGATGTTGGTATTTGGGATCCCCTCGAGGGAGATGAAGCATGTGCAGCCGCCCAGATGAATGCGCTCGTGAAAAAAGTCGCATCCAAAGTTGATAATATGATTAGTATTTTTGGCGCGATGGCGTGTGCGGGGAAGAAAGCGGGCATTGACCTCCCCGCGGTTGATGCCGAAGTCGATCTTACCTCGGCCATGAGTTCTAATGTGACGGTCACCGGTTTGACGATTTCCGATGCCAAAATCAAACGCCTTGCCGATAGCGGAACCAATCCAGTTTTTCTCTCCACCATCACCATCACGATGGCGATCCCCAATGGGAGTACGTTTACGGGCCAGATCA
Organism: Deltaproteobacteria bacterium; assembly: GCA_016203825.1. GTDB lineage: Bacteria > UBA10199 > UBA10199 > 2-02-FULL-44-16 > 2-02-FULL-44-16 > JACQMA01. The sequence goes on from JACQMA010000084.1 coordinate 874, forward strand.
TCCTCAAGCATATTCCAACGGCCGACGACAACTCGACCTATAAGGGAAAACTTTCGGTCAAGATGACCAAGTCCGATTCGGCTTTTGGCGGAGGCTGTACAACGCAAGATATTGGTACGGCAGCTACCGCCGGCGTCATGGGCGGCGTGGTGAAGTACGAAAAGTCATCCGCAACTTCTCTTGTGTACGAAGCTGACTATGCCGAGTTCTGCGGGGCGGATGCCGATCCCTTCGATGACGACAACAATCTCAATCGCGAAAACGCAGATTCAACGAACCCAACGGGCTGGGGAAGCAATTACAACTACGGGCTCTTCAGTTTGAATCCGGTGAACGGGACGGGCGCGGTTGCCTATGCTTGGCAGGCGGGATCTGGTGATCAAAGGACACGTGTGTTGAATGTGACCACAACGGTTGCTGCCGATGACAGTGCATCCGGTACTGCGTTTTATGGTTTTGGACCCGGTGTTGATGCCGATGCCACACTTGGCTCCATTGATGGTTTTGTGTGTAACTGGGCGCGCGGTGCAATCAATCAGAACCCACGTGATGCCGCTTCGCTTGATACTGCTGGACTTGGGTTTGATCTTGCTCAGAAGCAAGTTCTCTCTCGAGCAGCTGCGGCTGATATCTTCACCTCGACGGACGACAATATTACCTTTGCCCCAAGTAATAACTGTGATCTTGCGGCAGGGAGCCCCTTTACCTATCAAAATGCCGATCCTACAGCCGATTCGCAAAACGATCGTGAGTCTGGTGATGTTGCAAACGCCGTTGACAACGATCTTGTACCTCTTACCGACGTTACCGCCGGCTTCACGCGACCAACAGCTCCAGTGGATGTTGGCGGCAGTTCATAGGACTTGAAAAAGGAATGGGGGAGACGTAGGGGCGGTTCGCAAACCGCCCCTACTTTTTTATTTTAAAACCTCATGCACAACCCAAGGCCCGTGGCGAAATCGGGTGCTGCATCGGTGAGTCCTACATTCATAAAGGTATCGACTTGCACATTCGGCGTGATGAAATAGGCAAGACCGGCGTCGAAGGTATGCTCGCCATCTTTTCCGGACACGGTTGGTTCAGCGCCAGCGAATTCAATGAAAAAACGAAATTGCTCCGATCGCCACCACGGAAAAGGGTGATTGAGGGCGACGGCATAAAGAAAGCGAAGGTACTTATCACCCGCGGCATCTTGTGCGGGGAGATCGAGTCCGACGTTCGTTCCTAACGAAAAATCCTGAGGGAGTTCCCAGTCCATGGCGACCTTTGCCTCCGGCTCGACCGTGTTGGTCGAGAATGCGTCTCGCCCCGTCGGAAGGGCAACGTGCGCCAAGATGCCCACAGAGGGAGCGATCCCCTCATTTTCTTGGAGATGGACCTTGGCGCCAAAGGACGTGTCAGTGAATCCGGTCGTCGTCCCTGCACCCGTCTCGGTTTGGAACTGGAGCGTATCGCCTTCGGCGCGCACTTCGAGCCATTCGTTCAAGCCAAAACGAAGAAGGGTGGGGAAGTTATAGGCGCGCGTCGTGACGCCAGCGGCCCTATCGTGTGTCAAAGCAAAGCTGGTTTCAACTTGCAGACGATATTTCCCCACCGTGTAACTTGCCTCGGCGGTATCGGGTCGATCAGAGATGAGGGCGTGTTTATAATCATCGGCTTGTGCGTCATTTTCGACCGTGGTCATCAAGAGGATGGCAACCGAACCTATAATCCAGGTGAAGCGTTTCATGTCTTTTCCTTTCGTAGAAAACGTTGAAAGACAGTGAGCGTTGCTGGACTCACATGATGTTCGATGCCCTCGGCATCCACTTGGGCGACCTCCTTGGGGACGCCGAGTTTTTGGAGGACGCGATACACAATTTCATGTCGCTCGCGGCTTTTGTGGGCAAGCCTCGCCCCCTTGGATGTAAGAAAGAGGGCGCGATAGGGTTTCGACGAAATCAATCCCTCGCGCTGGAGTCGTTCGATGATCTTGTGGGCGGTTACCGCACTGACTCCAAAGCGC
>JACQMA010000077.1 GCA_016203825.1 Deltaproteobacteria bacterium
AATCGCCCCTACACTCGCATCCATTCTCGTCGAACATGACCCATTCCTCGCAATGCTCCCCGACTTCGGCATCGCTCATCGATTGGATAATGATACATCGGGGCTCATGGTTGTTGCCAAAACAAACGATGCGCTTGTTTTGCTCAGCCAGCAGTTTCGCTCACCCTCCCCTCTCCCCTCGAGGGAGAGGGAAAGGGAGAGGGGACAATTCGCAGTAAAAGAATACACCGCCCTCGTCCTTGGGTCTCCTCCCAACGGGGGAGCGATCGACGACCCCATCGCCCATCATCCCCGCAAAAAAGCCAAGATGATTGTTGATGATGAAGGGCGGCCGGCGAAGACTGATTATACCGTCACCCAAAGGTATCGTGATTATTCCTTGCTCACCGTCACGATCGCCACCGGCGTTCGTCACCAAATCCGTGTCCACCTTGCTTCTGCTGGTTTCCCGCTTGCGGGGGACCGCCTCTATCAAAACCCAAAAAAGCGGGCGATCGACACCCTTCCCTTGCAACGTCACTTTCTCCATGCGAGTCGTTTGACGATCACCCATCCCGTCACGGGAAAACGGAGAACATGGACCAGCAAACTTCCAGACGATCTCACCACAATTCTCTCCGAACTGTCCTGATTTTTTTCCTTCTTCTTTGTACCAGTCCAGCGTGGGCAAATCCTGGCAAAAATGTCGTTGAGGATTTTGAATCGTACAAAGTGGGAAAACTTCCTTCTTCATGGCGCACGTGGCCCTTTCAACGAAACAAAGCGGCACGCGTGTATACGGTGACCAAGGAAAAGGGGAACGCGTTTGTCCATGCTGTCGACGAATGGGATATTTCTACAGCACTCTCGCTCAACTTTCATTGGGATATCGATCGTTATCCTCGGCTCTCATGGCGTTGGCGTGCAAAAACATTACCGAAAGACGCAAAGGAATCTGACGATCTGAAGAATGACAGCGCCTGTGGTGTCTATATCATCATTGGAAAATTTGAAGGCCATGCGATCAAATACGTCTGGTCGACCACGCTCCCATCAGGAAAAACGGTTACACGGAAAGAAGGAAAACTCAAAATCAGTGTCCTCGATTCTGGAAAAAGCGATGTCGGCACATGGCAAGAGCATGCCGTCGATGTGAAAAAGGATTACGAAAAACTTTTTGGGGAACCACTTAAGAAAAATCCTGCCGGCATCGCCATTTTGACTGACGGCAATGCTACTCACTCACCGGCAGCGTGTGACTACGATGATTTTGTGATTTCAGGTCGCTAGCCTCACCCCCATCACCGATGGCTTCGACGGGACAGGCCTCTTTGGCTTCCTTACACTGGCCAAGTTCTTCGTCGTTTTCCGGCTGCTTGTAGACAAACGAATAACCGGCGTCTTCGTTTTGTTTGAAGTTCTTCGGTGCCGTCTCGCGGCAGAGATTGCAGTCGATGCACTGGCTATCGACAAAAAACCGCCCCGCAACGTTATCTTTGACCTTGTCGTTCGCGTCAGCCATGAGCGCGCACCCTTAAACCCCGGACCCCCGGGTTGTCAAGTAGGGGCGGGCCCCTGTGCCCGCCCTCATATTCCAATACCATAGGATGGACACAGGTGTCCTATGGGACACTTACTGCAGAGTGGTTTTCTCGCCACACAACACCGCCGCCCATGCCAGACCATACAGCTTGAAAACTTCGTCCACTCTTTCTTGGGGATAAGCGTCATCAGATCGTGTTCGATTTTGACCGGGTCTTTGTGTTTTGTGAATCCCATGCGATTCGAGAGTCGAATCATGTGCGTATCAACGACAATACCAGGAACTCCAAACGCATACCCCAAAATGGCATTGGCTGACTTCCGACCAATACCGGGGAGTTTGATGAGCTCCTCCATCGTCTGCGGTACCTTGCCCCCATGTCGCGCCACAATCCCCTGACAAAATCCCAGAATTGACTTCGCTTTATTGCGGAAAAAACCCGTCGACTGAATGAGTCGCATAAGCTCTTCCGGCTTCGCCTTCGCCTTCGCTTGCGGCGTTGGATATTTGTTGACGAGCGGTGGTGTTACGATATGCACGCGGGTGTCCG
>JACQMA010000078.1 GCA_016203825.1 Deltaproteobacteria bacterium
AGTCACTCGTTCGGGGTTCGCTCGCCGCTGCCCACTTTTGTTGCGGACCTCGCTGCCAGTTTCCAAGACATGGTCGTTACTTTTCTCGTCGATCGTCTTTTTACGGCGGCCAAGAAAACAGGCGCGCGCGCCGTTGTCATCTCCGGTGGGGTCGCCGCCAACCGCGAACTCCGCAAGCGCATCAGCGAACGAGCTGCGGAACTTGGACTTAAGGCCTTTATTCCCAGTCCAAAACTCTGCACGGATAACGCTGCAATGATTGCGTACGTCGGTGAAAAGTATTTCGAGCGTGGAATTCGCTCCAACCTCTCCCTTGATGCTATTGCCAATCAGGAGATTGGGGTCTAAATTTGTGACCCTCTCTTCCCCCGCTTCGCTCCTGAAAAAATACCAGATCCGACCGCAGAAACGTCTGGGGCAGAACTTTCTGATTGCCCCACCAACCCTCGAAAAAATTGTATCCTCCCTTGAGTTGAAATCAGACGATACGGTTGTGGAAATTGGGCCAGGCTTGGGCGTGATGACGGCGATGCTCGCCAAGCGATGCCACAAGGTCATCGCCGTTGAAAAAGATCCACGACTCCTCGAGATCGCTCACACTGAATTTGGTCACATAAAAAATATCGAGTGGGTCGAGGGAGATTTTTTAGAATACGGTCTCAAAAATATTTCCAAAATCATCGGCAATATTCCCTACGAAATCACGTCACCGATTCTTTTCAAGCTCCTCGATCATCCTCATTTTCTTTCAACCGTCGTGCTCCTCATGCAAAAAGAGGTTTCCATGCGCATCGTCGCAAAGCCGAGGACGAAGGACTATGGTATTCTCTCAGTCTGCTGTCAGGCCGCAGCCTCCTGCCAACGACTCTTCGACGTCTCGGCCGCGAGTTTCATCCCACCACCCAAGGTGACATCGAGTGTGGTGCACCTTCAGTTTCCGAAGAGCAAGCCTGCCTGCTCGGAACCCCTCTCGAGTGACTATAGAATTAGTCACTCGTTCGGGGTTCGCTCGCAGTGGCTTGCTGATCAGCAATGGTTCCGTACCGTTGTCCGTGCGGCATTTGGAAAACGCCGCAAGACACTCCGCAACGCCCTACTCGGCAGCACACTTGGTATTGATGCCGCACAGCTTGACCGGGCACTTGCCGCCAGCACCATTGTCGGAACCCGCCGCCCCGAGACCCTGACCGTTCAGGAATTCAAGATTCTTGCGAATGAAATGCTGATGGTGTAGCCTCCTGACATGCCCAAAAAGCGAACCCTCACGTATATCGCCGTTGATGGACCGATTGGTTCGGGGAAGACCACGTTGACCAAGATGCTCTCGGAAGACATGAATGGTACCACGCTCTTTGAACCGGTCGATGCCAATCCGTTTCTTCCGGACTTTTACAAGGATCGCAAACGCAATGCGTTCAAAACGCAACTCTTCTTCCTTTTGAATCGTTATCAACAACAACTCGAACTCAAACAAGAAGGTCGACTGAAGGCACCCGTCATCTGCGATTATACCTTTGCCAAGGATTTGATCTTCGCCCGCTTGAACCTCTCACCGGATGAACTCAAACTGTACGAAACTATTTACGACATGCTCGTTGCCCAAATCAAAAAACCCGACCTCGTGATCTACCTCAAGGC
>JACQMA010000079.1 GCA_016203825.1 Deltaproteobacteria bacterium
ATATTCATGAGACGCGCGAGTGGATCATTCGCAACTCGCCCGTTCCCATCGGAACGGTTCCCATCTATCAAGCGCTTGAGAAAGTCGGCGGCATTGCCGAGGATCTCACCTGGGAAAGCTACCGCGACACCCTCATTGAGCAAGCGGAGCAGGGGGTGGATTACTTCACGATCCACGCCGGTGTCCTGCTTCGTTATATTCCGCTGACCGCCAACCGCCTCTGCGGGATTGTTTCGCGCGGCGGAAGTATTATGGCCAAGTGGTGTCTCTCCCATCACGAAGAGAGTTTTCTCTATACGCACTTCCGCGAAATCTGCGAGATTATGCGCGCCTACGATGTTTCGTTCTCGCTTGGCGACGGACTCCGTCCCGGCGCCATTGCCGATGCGAATGACGAAGCGCAATTTTCCGAACTTCGAACGCTGGGTGAACTCACGAAAATCGCGTGGGAATATGATTGCCAAGTCATGATCGAGGGACCAGGCCATATTCCGCTTCATCTCATCAAAGAAAATATGGACCTCGAGCTCGAACACTGTCACGAGGCACCTTTTTATACGCTAGGGCCACTCACGACTGACATCGCACCGGGCTACGATCACATCACGAGCGCGATCGGTGCGGCGACGATCGGCTGGCACGGATGTGCGATGCTCTGTTATGTCACTCCAAAAGAACATTTGGGATTGCCGAACAAAGACGACGTCAAACAAGGAGTGATTGCGTACAAAATTGCAGCGCATGCCGCTGATCTTGCCAAGGGTCACCCTGGTGCGAAGAGCTGGGACGATGCACTCTCCAAGGCACGCTTTGAATTTCGCTGGGAGGATCAATTTAATCTTTCACTCGATCCCGAAACCGCTCGTAAGTATCACGACGAAACCTTACCCCACGATACCCACAAGACGGCCCATTTCTGTTCGATGTGCGGCCCGAAGTTTTGTTCCATGAAGATCACGGAAGACGTGCGCAAATACGCCGCCGCCGAAATGCAAAAAAAGAGCGAAGAATTTCGAAAACAAGGATCGGAAATCTATGTCTCCCCAGGTGCCTCCGGGCCCAATACAAATCCGTAATCTCGTTCCCACGGTGAAAAAGGTTTTTGCGGTGGGGAGTGGGAAGGGGGGTGTGGGAAAATCATCCGTCGCGGTGAACCTCGCCATCGCCCTGCAGAAACTGGGGAAAACCGTTGGACTCCTCGACGCCGACATCTACGGACCCTCGTGTCCACAACTCCTCTCGACCGCCAACGCCGAGGTTCGGCTCGTTGGCGAAAACCGACTCGTGCCCATTGAATGCTTTGGACTCAAGACCATTTCGATTGGCAATCTCGTCCCGCCTGATCGCGCCACGATCTGGCGCGGGCCCATGGTGCATCAAGCCCTCACGCAACTCTTAGGCGGCGTTGAATGGGGCAAGCTCGATTATCTCATCCTTGATCTCCCCCCGGGGACGGGGGATGTGCATCTGACGATGATGCAATCGGTCAAGGTGGACGGCGCGATTGTCGTCTCAACACCACAAGAAGTGGCGCTGGCCGACGTCCGAAAATTTATCGACATGTGTCGCCAACTCACCATCCCGATGGCGGGCGTCATTGAGAACATGGCCTACTTTGAATGTGCGCACGGTGAACGCTACCATCTCTTTGGCCAAGGTGGTGCCAAGCGGATGAGCGAAGCACTGACCATTCCCTTTTTGGGTGAGATTCCTCTTCTTGAAGCCATCACGCAATCGGGAGAAAAAGGAACACCGTACGCCATTGAAGATCGGGGAGGGATTTTTGAAACGATCGCGAAAAGAATCGGTTGAGACGATTTTTGCTTCGATCGACCACGAGGTCTTTCTCATCACCACGCACTTTCGCGGCAAGGACGCGGGGCAGATCGCCACATGGGTCATGCCGGCAACGCTGGTCCCCGAGCCGACACGCATCGTCGTGATACTAAGTCCTTACAACTTCACGTGTCAGTTGATCGAGAAGAGTAAAAAGTTTGTGCTGCATCTTCTTGCCGCAAACCAACATCGTCTTATGCCGCGGTTCGGATTGCCGTCGAGTCGTGACGTGAACAAGTTCAAAGGAATCAAAATCACGCGAACAAAGAGTGGATTGCCGATCATTCCTGGCACGTGTGGTTGGGCTGAGTGTAAGGTCTTGGCCAATCTCGATAGCGGGGACCGAAAAATCATCCTCGCCGAGGTGATTCAACAGAAAACGAATCCCACCAAACAACCCCTCACCAAAAATGCCGCGTTTTCAAAAGTTTCCCAAAAAGACTTCGTCGCCCTCGTCCACAAGCGCATCAACGACGGCCTTCGCGATCGAAAGTTGATGAAAAAATTTGTATAAGCGCCCGCTCATCTCCGTTCGACAAATGATACGGATGGGAAGAAGCGGTGAGTTGCGCATGGGCAAGGACTTCCTTTGCCGACGCCAATTCCTCTTTCCATTTCGCCCCCTTCATCGCGATGATTGTTCCAGATGGAGCAAGATAGGGCAGTGCGAGGGGGATAAAACTTTCAAGTTCCCATGTGGCGCGGCTTACTACCACATCAAAGGGTTGCCGTAGGGGCGGTTCGCGAACCGCCCCTACAACCTCAGCACGGGCGTGGACAGCCACAATGTCCGTTAATTTCAATTCTGCGATCGCGTGATTCAAAAACCCGACCTTCTTGCGCGTTGCCTCGACCAGAACCACGCGAAGATCGGGCCGTGCGATTTTCAAGGGAATTCCGGGAAAACCGGCACCACTGCCAAGATCGAGCAACGTTGTGGCACCCTTTATATAATGAAGGGGCGCTAAAGAATCTTCGATGTGCTTGATGCGAATCTCGTCGGGGTCCGTAATGGCAGTGAGATTGATCTTTTGGTTCCATTTGAGAAGGAGGTGAATAAATTTCGCGTGGCGTTCGTTTGTCATCGCAAGCCCCGTAGGGGCGTGGCGATCTCCGTCTGTAATTGTTTCCAGGAGATTGCCACGTCGCTTCGCTCCTCGCAATGACATCAAATTCTAATACTCTGACCTTCCACTGCCAACTCACATCGCACCTTGAGATCATGCCAACGAATGTACCGCTGTGCTTCCCTAAGAAATTTCTTCATCGCGCGATCATTGTGGCTGGGACTGTGATGACAGAGAAGCACTCGCGGGACACCCGCGGCTGCGGCCGTCTCGATGGGAAAAGGATACGGACTATGGCCCCAGCCTTTGCGACTCGCATATTCTTTTGGCGTGTACTGTCCATCGTGGATCAGGAGATCCGCGCCGGCCATCCAGCGCGTAAGTTTGCGCGCATGGGCCGCTGACTTCGGTTCGTTATCCGTTGCGTACACGATCGATCGGCCATGGGGAAAGTTGAGCCGATAGCCAAACGATCCACCCGGATGATGAAGGAGAAACGGAACAACTCGAATGCGGCCGATCTGAAAAGGACGGAGTGAAATCGTTCGATACTGCATACGCGCCGGAAAGGTCGCAAGTGTCACGGGAAAAGAGGGAGGACGAAACGGAAACGTGATCGCCTGCCGGAACGACCCCATGGTGAGCTTTGGTCCCGCAAGCACAATGTGGTTTTTTTTATTCCGAAGGGGCCGAAAGAAAGGAAGGCCCACCGTGTGATCCAAATGAAAGTGGGAAAAGAGAATGGTGGCGCGGATAGGCTGACCTTGGCGTTCCAAGTGTTGTCCTAAGGGCTCGATCCCGGTCCCGGCATCGAGGATCACGAGGTCGCGGCCGCATCGCACCTCAAGACATGATGTGTTCCCGCCAACACCAACGGTCCCGCGGCCGGGCGTTGCGAGCGCCCCACGCGCTCCCCAAATCTTGATGTATGTTTTGTGCATCATATTTATCTACACGAAATCGACCACCTCGACAATCGTCGTCTGATCCATTAGAGTCCGCGCCACGATGAGTCCTTTTCTTGATCGCTTGAATGAATGGGTGTCGCATCCGCTGGTGATCTTCGCCCTCATGGCGGTGTTTAGCCTGTACTACGTTCTTTCGAAGCGCTCGATGGCGCTTCCCAAACTCCCCTTTGGACTTTTTATCCTCTACCTGGCCGCGCGTCTCACCTGGCTCATTGCCGGAAAGATCGCGCCCGATGGTGCAATCACGCACTGGATCTATGTTGCGGCAACGATCCTGCTCGCTGCCGCCTTCGTTCGCTTGGCTTACGCTCTTCTCATTGAGGGGGGACTCAAACTCTTCCGCCGTTCGCCACTGCCCGGCATCACGCGCGATTTCATTCTCTATGCCTGCTATGCGGTCGTTGTCCTCGTGGTGCTGCGGACCCACGGCGGGGTCAATCTCGCAGGCTTGATTACCACGTCCGCCGTCCTCACGGCCGTCATCGGACTTGCCGCGCAAAACACGTTGTCGGGTCTCTTCGCCGGACTCGCGTTGCAGCTCGAACGGAACTTTAATGTAGGCGAGTGGATTACGTTTGGCGATTACACCGGAGAGGTTATTGAAATCTCGTGGCAGACGACACGGCTCAAAACGCGCGAGGGTGAAGTGGTTGCGATCCCGAATGTCGAAATCACGAAGGCCATCTTCCGCAATTTTTCACGCCCCACGCGTCATCACTTGGCGCGCATTGATCTTGGTATCCACTACGATGTGCCACCCAATCGGGTGCGGGAGGTTGTGCTTGCGGTCCTCACCCAACATCCGCGTCTTTTGAAGGCGCCTGCTCCCGAAGTGCGTCTCGTTCAATTTGGTGATTCTGCCATCACGTATGCGGCGATTTTTTGGGTGGATGATTTCGCTGATGAGCCGCGGATCAAGGCCGAAATGAATCAGCAGTTGTGGTACGCGCTCCGGCGCAACAACATCACGATTCCGTACCCGATTCGGCACCTGGAGCTCGCCCATGTCGAGCGCCGCGATCGTGGTCGTGCGCTCGAAGCACAACGCGCTGACATCATCGCGCGGCTCACAACGCTTTCCATTTTGGCGCCACTGTCCGACACCGAGCGCGAAACCCTCTCACAACAGGCCCTCACCGTGGAAGGGTACGGGAGCGGAGAAGACATTGTGCGCCAGGGGGAAGCGGGCGATTCGCTCTACATTATTCTCAAGGGGTCCTGTGAGGTGTGGATTCAGACCGGTGGGATTCTCAAGTCGATCGCGGTGCTTCAGGAAGGACAATACTTTGGAGAGATGAGTTTGCTGACGGGTGCCCCGCGCTCGGCAACGGTCCGCGCCAAGGGAGATGTGTCGCTGCTGGTGATCGACAAAGAAGATTTTCGCACCGTGATTGCCACCAACCCCGCGGTCGCCGGAGAACTTGCAGAGGTCCTCGCCAAACGTCAGGCCGAACTCGCCGCTCGCGCAGGGGAACGTCCCGCAGAAGATGTCTCGAAAGGTCGTCTCCTCACCAAGATCAAGGCGTTTTTTGGAGTCGGATAGTTACTCGTACTTTCGCATGTCCTTGATGAGTCCCATGCGACGATAGCTCACATAGAGCAGGTGTTTGACGGCGGCGCCACTTTTTCCCGAAAGCGGCGCAAGCGTCGAAACCGTTTGGTGATAGAGGCCGTGCTTATAGTACACCTGCGCGCGAAGAAGATTTTTTCCCGCCGATGACTCGAGACCAATACGTTCAACGGTTGCAAGATCAGCCGCCAAGGTTTGCTGGTTTCGATCACTCACAATCTGAAAGGGAAAATGATTTCCCTTCACGACTATCGTTTCTCCATCCTTGTATCCCAAGTGCCACTTGTACGATCCGCCCGTCTTCAAGCCCATCTTTGCCCAGGGAATGGTGACACTGCTGACACCAGCAGCAATGGACTCAACAAAAATCGTGGTCTTGTTTTCATCGCGGATGGCGAGGAGAGGACTCTGCCAATCAATCTTCGTTGTCGGACTCCACCGAAAAGTGATCGTGTCACTCGGTTCAATCGCCGTGTTCACGGGAGAAAGCCCTTCAATCCCCATGGTCGCAGCGCCCAGCATCTTGCGATTGGGGTCACGGACATTCGGTTGTCCCATCTTGACCATCCCTTGTACCGTGGGACCGCGGCCGGTTTTCGCCACTTCATTCATCGCGATTTGAATTCCTTCGATTGTCGTGCGCTTTTTGTTGGGATCGCTCTTCGGACCAACTACAAAAGTCTCGCCACCGGCGACGGAGATGATGGACCCGTCCAAGAGCATCACTTGGGCCACGGCCGTCTTCGCCGGCTTCACCTTGGAGTCATCGGGAAGCTCAAGACCAACTTTCGGCGTCGCCTTCTTTCCCGCAACGGTCACCTCCACTGCTCCCTTCGTTTCGATAAGGACACCTGCGGCGTGAGCAGAGAATGAAATGAATATAATAAAAAAACAAAGAACCACATGAAACAATCCGCCGCATGTTTTACTCGGGTCGTGTCGCCCTCGGCTTACGGGCCTCGGTCGCACTCGCTCCTCAGTCGCGGTCGCATCACAGCCATAGATACCGCGACTTCCGCAGCGTCCCTCGCAAAACATCCGTCGTCTTGTTTCATTCATAGGTCCCCCTTCGAAGACTCAATAACTTCATATATCCCAACCGCTTGTTCCTTTCCCTTTACTTGTATCCGATCGACAAAACGTGTCGTGATTTCTTTTGGCAAAGCCTTCGCCGTTATTTCAGAACAAAGAATACGCGTGTTGTAGGTTTTGTTGGTTCCCTCGAGGCGACTGGCAAGATTGATCGTATCGCCAATGGCCGTGTAATCAAATCGATCCGCCGAGCCCATATTGCCGATCACCGCCGGTCCCGTATTGACCCCGATGCGCGTGACCACATCACGACCCACAACATTTTTCCACATTTCCGTAACCTCTCTCGACGCCTGCTGCATCCCCAGCGCCGCTTTGACTGCGGCTGTTTCATGATCCTTCACATCAAGCGGCGCATTGAAAAAGGCGATGATGGCGTCACCCTCGTACTTATCGATCGTCGCCCCATATTGAAAGAGGACGGCGTTCATTTTTCCCAGGTAATCGTTCAGGAATTTCACAAGTGTTTCGGGATCGAGTTTTTCCGAAATCGTCGTGAATGATTCGATGTCCGAAAAAAGACTGGTGACAATCCTCTTTTCACCGCCGAGTTTCACCATGTCGGGGTGTTCGACCATGCGATCGACAACTTGCCGAGGAACGTACTGAGAAAAAACACCTTTGATCCATCTTTTCTGCCGTCCCTCGGTAAGTGCTTTAAATCCAAGTCCCAGACCAAAACTCACCGTTGCACCGGTGAAGGGAACGACGATGGGAACAATGATCGCCATTCGTTGAAAAGCAACCACGGCACCTACGACGATGCCCGTAACCACAATCACATACACCCCCGATGATTTCCACGGCGATGCGTTGAGGACAGCGGCCGCAATAAGAATGACACCAACAAAGATCAAGAGCCATTGCTGCCATGAGGTAAGGTGCGTGTAGAATTGCTGTGTCAGAAGGCTATTTAAAATATTGGCGTGGACTTCGACGCCGTTCATACGGACGTAGTTTGTGAGTTTTGCATAGTAGGGTGTGTGGTAGGCATCTTTCAAGTCCGCGTAACCCGCGCCGATCAAAACAATTTTATTTTCAAGCCACGCCGTCGGCACGAGTCCTTTGGCAACGAGCACCGCGGAATACGTTTTGAATGCTGGGGGCGGACCAGCGAAACGAATCGTGAAGGGATCATCGACAGGTAGGGGCACGGCATGCCGTGCCCCTACGTTGTCGGTTGCAGCGTGGTAGAGG
>JACQMA010000095.1 GCA_016203825.1 Deltaproteobacteria bacterium
CGCCGGCGCCGACATTCTCGTCAGCGGCTCAGGCATTTTTGGAACGAAGGATTATGCCAAGACGATCACGCAACTAAGGCATTGATCACTTTCAATTTTAACTCCACCAACCGCTCCCTCGGAGCGCACTCAAGAAGAAGCTGGACCAGTTCGCCGAGCAGCGGTCGCCAGTGTTTGGGTTGGCATGCGTAGATGTAATCAAGAATGACAAACACTACGGGATCGTCGTTTCGCCACGACTTCATGGCCACCGCAACTTCTTCAATCTTGAGCGGGTCGAGCGTCTTGCGTAAATCTTCGAAGAAACGACGCTCGAGTTCCGCATGAACCTTGATGAGCGAGCGAAGGGCATCGTCGATTTTTTGGTGGAGCGTCTCCACACTTAACCGGTAGGCTTGAGTTTCACGACGAATACCACGCACATCTTCCGCTCGAACAACGATGGGCTCCCCCATGCGAAGCCTCATGACCACACCCATGTGCAACCGAATGCTCCCCGGAGGACAGACAATGCCCGTACCCATGAGTCCGATGGGAATAAGGGAAACCGAACCGTGCCGCTTGTGCTTTGCGAGATGAAGCGCCGCATCGATCCCAAGGTACGCCGCCCCTTTTTTAAGATGCCCGCCCTCTTTTTCCAACTGTGGGCGTTTGCGGCTCGCATAGTAGGCAGACCCGAGACGTTCGCCGTTGACCGAAAGGAAAGGTCGAGTTCGCGTCCCTTGAGGAAACATCATGATGGGGGCGCCCTCATCGGCTAATTGGATGACCGCTTGTGACACCACCTGTTGCGCTTTTTCCTTCGTTGGACGTCGGCGATCAACAAAGATCATACCCAGCACTTCCATAGCCCTCCCCATACCAAGAATGCGATTCACAAAAAAATTGTCGATGAAGTGATCCTTGGCGACGATGAAATGGGCATAGGATGCCGGATTCCCTTCGGCAGCAAAGGCAAGCGGGGCAATGACAAAATCAAAGAGACTTGCATGGTTGAAAAGATAGACACGATGGGGATGGCATGCGGGATCGAACGCGACGCCCTCCCTCACCACGGCTGCGCGCGCAAGCTGGACCATGCGCGCTCCCCAAAGAAATGAAATCGCATGGGCAAGCCTCGCAATAAATTTTCCGCGATGTTTTCGATGCGCGCAAAGGACGAGTCGCGACAAGACACATGTGGAGCAAAGTCCGACAAGGAGCGGGAAGCGGATGCGATCACGACCGCGAACCTGGCGAAAATCAATCGATTGAGGATCAAGAACGCGCCGTGGGTGCTTGGGAAGCTTCAGCCGAATCACACCACGACTGGCCACAACATCATCAAAGAATTCCTGGGGATGTACATACGGATGATCGTGGAGAAAATCGATCAGTCGATCCATGGCTTGCCGCTTCCAAAAAATATTGAGAACGCTGAGCAGTGGTCCCGCGAGATAAAAGAACTGCGGCGGAGCGTCTTGCCACAAACTATAACCACTGAGCGCAAGCAGCAGAATGACGCCGGCCGAATCACGCAGCCAGCCGATGGAGATGTCCCAACGACCACACCACCGGTTGACGAAACGTGTGACAGGATCACCCGCAGACAGCGGCAAGGTCACGAGGCGAACAAGGGGAACAAGATAGACCGCGGCTAATACACACATGAGTTCTCGCGATGGTGTCAGCAACCACTCCCATGCATGGATCATCATCGAGTCCTCTCGAGAGCATACTCAAAGGCAATAGGAATCCTCTTTTTACCAACGTGAAATTGTTCGGCGGCGAGTTTTCGCGAAATACGACTCGCAACCGATTCCGCTCCCCCTGAACCCCCTTCATAAAAGACCGTCAATTTCCCCTCATCATCATTGGCCACAACGACGTCGGGTGGTTGGCGAATCAACGATGCAATCGTGGCCTCGATACGACCCACAAGGGCTGTGCACGGTTTGATCCCAAAATTTTTTCGAAGCCGCATAAAATGTTGAATGGCGATATCATAACGATACAGATGCCGACCCTTCTCGGCAGATGTCCGCCTTTCCACAGGAAGAAAGAGATCGTACATCAGGGTGTGATGCCTCCCCAGCACACAGGAGAGTTGACCGCCACGAGCAGCGATTCGTTTCCGACATTGCAATACAACGGCATCATCTCCCTTCGCTGTTGGCTCACCATACAATCGGTGAAGAAACACATGACGATCAACACCTCGCAGATGGATATCTTTTGCACTGAACACGACTTCAATTCCCGGCACCTGGCGGAGAAGCGTTTCTGATGCCGTGACGGTGATGTCCTCTCCTGCTGGGGCACGATCGGCAATGAAGGTCATGAGCTCGGTCAAGACGAGGCGCAGCTCTGCGGCATCGCCATAAAGATGGGGGAGGGCGGCCGAGGCGGCAAGATGATAGGCCTGCTGCTTTTGAAGAAACTCTCGGTCGAGTTTGATAAAAACATCACGAAGGAGGCGGAGGATGCTGAAAGAACGTCCACGTTGCTTGGGCATGATGCATCGTGATTACACTCCACCCTCCCCCTTCACAACGGGAAATTGACACTCTTTTGCTTTTCACGTACGGCCCCTAACCGCCCGCCGTCGTTCCTTCGGAACTATGGCGGGCCTCGACGCGGCAGATCATAATTTTCCTAAAATATTGATGCCGCGTCGGGGTGTAGCTCAGCCTGGCTAGAGCGCTACGTTCGGGACGTAGAAGTCGCTGGTTCAAATCCAGTCACCCCGACCAAATACTTCAAGGCATACGCCGTATCATTCTTCCCTGAAAGATCACGGAAAGAGCTGACACCGCGAGGAGGATAAAAGAGATTGGTGTTTTCAAGAAAATGAAGAAACTGCCATCACTCACCAGCAACGCACGTTTAAAATTGCTTTCCATAATACCACCTAAGATCAACCCCACAACGATGGGCCCGAGGGGATAGCTTTTCATCTTCAGCACAAATCCCAACACACCACAGGCAAGCATAATCCCCACATCAAAAAATGAATTGCCAAGGGCATAGGTCCCCACAAAACAAAAAAGAATGATCGATGAATATAAGATATGGGTCGGCAATTGAAGGATCGCCTTGGCTACGGTTTGAGCACGAACTAAACTCACCATAAATGATAAAACGGTAGCAAGGAGAGAAATAGTTGCAAAATCACACATAAGCATCGGCTGCTGTTGAACCAACGTCGGTCCTGGTTGCAACCCCCACATCATCAAGGCTCCAATGAGAATAGC
>JACQMA010000086.1 GCA_016203825.1 Deltaproteobacteria bacterium
CAAAGGAACTCAAGGCCAAGACCGGTGCAAAGGTGTATCTGACGAGGAGCAGCGATCAAGCACTCACCCTGGATGAACGGGCCCAATTTGGAGAGCAGAAAAAAGCCGATCTTTTTCTTTCGATCCACGCGAATGCGTCACCGAGTCCCAAGCTCGCAGGGATTCAAACGTTTTACCTGAATAATGCCACCGACGAAGCGGCGGCGAAACTGGCACTGCGCGAAAATCGTGCAGCAGGAAAATCTGTTTCGGAAGTCGAGCACATCCTCTCAACGATGACGCAAACGGCATCGACGGAAGAATCGAAACTTTTAGCGGACGATGTCCAGGCTGCCATGATCAAACGCATGACGCAGCATTACCCGCACGTGAACGACCTTCGCGTGCATGGCGCCCTGTTCTACGTCCTCACCGGCGCCAAGTGTCCGAGTATTTTGGTCGAGACGTCGTTTCTCAGTAATCAGCGCGAGGAACGACGACTTGCGAATGCGACGTATCAGCAGCACCTTGCCGAGGCGATCGTTGCAGGTGTACAACGGTACGTGGCGACAAAGGACAAGCGTTTGCAAAGCTTATGATCTGGTACATCATCGCAGCTGTGAGTGCCGTTGTGGCGATTGGCCTCGCGATCAAGAATTGGTCGCGCGATCGGCGTCAACTGCGTGCGCGCGCATCCGAGGTCATGCGGGAAGAACTTCGCCAAGAGCTCGAAGAAGAAGCGGAAGCCATTCACGCCCGCGCTGAGAAGTTTAAGACCGCCCTTCGACAGGCTCAGGGCGCTGCAAAAACGTTGACACGTGAGGAGTAACCACGCATTTTAGTCGCCCATGGCACGGATTCGAATCTGCAAGGACAAGGAATGTCACTCCGCGGCAACGACGGAAGGATACTGTCGTCTTCATTATCTTCGGCACTGGAAGGATATCCGCGACGAAAAGAAGCAGAAGGCCGCGAAGAAGTTGAACCAGTACATCGAGTATATCTGCAAAAAACACCCCGATCATTATATGGAGGTCATCAAGAAAAACTTGCGCTCCCGCGATTTTGATGGCCGTGTTGGAAACCTCTTTGACGACGAGGGCTCGGCGGCCCCCGATCTTCCGTTTACGGGACCGGACTATGAGGAAGAGGTCGAGAAACTGATCGATCAGCTCAAAGTCGAAAAAGACTTCTAGAAGGCAATGAAATCGCTTGCCTTTCCGTACGTTCCTGCTAGTTTGCCGAAAATTTTTTACGCAGGACACCACACAGGGGAGGTTCGTCATGGCCAATCAATCGAAACCGTACATCGCCGCTGATCGGAGTGTGTCGGAGATTAGTTTTCAATCACTCTTTTTAGGCGTCATCTTGGCCATCGTCCTGGGAGCGGCCAATGTGTATCTTGGTCTTTACGCCGGTATGACCGTTTCGGCGTCGATCCCGGCCGCCGTGATTTCAATGGCGATCCTTCGCGGCATTCTCAAGCGCGGAACCATTCTCGAAAATAATATCGTCCAATCGATTGCGAGCTCAGGCGAAGCCCTGGCCGCGGGTATTATCTTTACGGTTCCAGCACTCGTCATCGTCGGCGCGTGGCAAAACTTTAAGTTCTGGCCGACGTTTTTGATTTCAGTTTGCGGCGGACTCTTGGGGATTGTCTTCATGATTCCGATGCGCCGTGCCCTGATCGTCGAGGAGAAAGACCTCACGTATCCGGAAGGGTTGGCCTGCGGTGAAGTTCTCATTGCTGGTGATGCCGGTGGTGCAGGGGTGAAACCGATTGTCTGGGGCGCGTTGCTCGGTGCTTTGGTGAAATTTGGTTCAACAGGTGTTGCGGTCATTAAAGGTTCGGTTGAAGTTGCAGGGAGATTTGGAAACTCCATTGCCTTTTTTGGAACCGATATTTCGGCTGCCCTTTTGGGTGTTGGTTACATCGTGAAACTCCGGGTTGCGGCCCTTGTTTTTCTTGGTGGCGCCATTGGCTGGATTATCAGTATTCCCTTGATGAGTGGCGATCCGAGCCTTTTTGACAAAGATCCCCTCGAGGTGGCCTGGACCCTGTGGAAGACGAAAGTTCGGTACATGGGTGTTGGCGCCATGCTGGTCGGTGGTCTCTGGTCGGTTGTTCACGTGCGTCATGGGATTACACGGAGTTTAAAACGCCTCGCCCAACTTTCGAAAGGCTTTGGCGCCGGATCAACCATTGAACGCACGGATCGTGACATGCCACTGACGCAACTTGGACTTATTTTTGTCGTCGTCTCGATTGCAACGTACTTCCTTTTCCAGAGTCTCATTGGGGATACGACGTTGAGCCTTGTGGTGTTGGCCATTGCGCTCGTGGCTTCTTTCTTCTTCACTGCGGTTTCTTGTTATATCTGTGGTTTGGTTGGAAGTTCCAACACCCCGGTTTCGGGAATGACCATCTGTGCGTTGCTCGCAACCTGCGGTCTTTTCTATCTTTTGGGATAC
>JACQMA010000008.1 GCA_016203825.1 Deltaproteobacteria bacterium
GTGTTGCCTTCTCGCCGCGGGCAGCGTCGGCGGTGTAATGAAACGCCGTTGATTTCGATGGGGTGGCTGATGTTGTTATAGGGGCGATTCGCAAATCGCCCGTACGGGGGGTGACCAGTCCACGACGTGCCGCGGGTCCGAGTTGAGCAATGCTCGTTGGTTGTGCGGGAGCCGGTGTAGAAGGGGATTGCTTCGCTTCGCTCGCAACGACACCACTTTGCGTCACCGCATCATCAATCGTCGCAATGACTTCACCGATGGCGACTTTCGAGCCCACGGTTGGTTTTACAATTTCGAGTCGTCCCGAAACTTCCGCTTCGAGTTCGAACGTCGCCTTCTGACTCTCAAGGTCGACGATGATCTCGCCTTTTTTCACGACATCGCCGGACTGTTTTCTCCAGCCGCCGATGTAGGCTTCAGCGACCGACTCACCGGCGCTCGGGACTTTAACCTGATGTTTCATAGGGCTCCAAGGGCGTTGTGTGCGATCATGCGTTGCTCTGATTCATGAACGTGCGTGTAGCCACCTGAGGTGCTGGCCTGAGGCGGACGCCCCACATACTTGAGCCCCACACGTTGGTCAAGAATGCGGCTGATGTTTTCTTTGACGAAGTTCCAGCCACCCATGTTTTGGGGTTCCTCCTGACACCATCGGAGCTCGCGGAGTTTCTTGTATTTTCCCAAAACCGTTTTCAATTTTTCTTCCGGAAAGGGATAGAATTGTTCGAGGCGAAGGAGCGGCACGTCAAGTTCGCGACTCGTTCGTTCGGCGAGCAGCTCATAGTACATCTTGCCGCTCGTGAGGATGAGGGCTTCGGCAGATTTTTTTGCAATTGGGTCATCGAGCACTTCTTCAAATGATCCCTTCGAAAAATCATCAAACGATGAAACGGCCTGCGGATGGCGAAGCCCACTCTTCGGCGACAGGATCACGAGCGGTAAACGGAACGGACGCAACATCTGACGGCGGACCAAGTGAAAAAATTGCGCCGGGAGTGACGGATGACACACCTGAATATTCTGTTGAGCACATGCTTGCAGGTAACGTTCGAGGCGCGCCGACGAATGTTCCGGTCCTTGGCCTTCGTAACCATGGGGA
>JACQMA010000087.1 GCA_016203825.1 Deltaproteobacteria bacterium
GGACGAGATGTCATCGTGACCGAACTCTGTTCATGGGGGGCAGAGGTGGATGTCGTCGAAGCCTACCAAACCATTTTTCCTCACGACTTTGATCGAGAGCATTTCATTGATGTGATTCGAGGCGGCAAGATTGATGTCGTTCATTTTGCAAGTCCCTCGGCCGTGCGGAATTTTGCCAAGGTGATTGATGAAGAGGGGTTACGTGAGAAAATCGCGCGCTTACACTTTTCGACGATTGGGCCAACAACGGCGAAAGCTATTCCCCTGCTGGTTTCACCGTAATCACGCCCGTTCCTTCAATTTCTGCTGTGCCGATGGGCGGGTCCTTCAGGATTTGTTTTGAAATCTGAAACGTCGTGGTGGTTGCTTCTTCGACATCGAGTTTGACGGAAATGGAATTCAGGGGTGGCCGCGCTTTTTGGAGTGCTTTGTTCAACCACTCCTCGGGTGTTCCTCGCGTCTGGAAGGTTTTTCCTGGGGCGTCGCTAAAGGTACAGCGTGACTCCCACGTCTCGAGAATTTTGTCCTTGAGTTTAAATGAGACGCGACCCTTTTCCTCGCCAGAGGCGCGGAACGACATTTCAAATGGAATTTTTGGAATCGTGACACTCAACTTACATTCACCCTCGGGCCACTTGGCGAGAAAGCCTTCCACGTCGCCTTTGATATCGGCTTCCCCTTTGATGACCGCTGCATCGGCGGCGGCATTCCCTTCAATGTGAAAACTGTATTTAATGATGAAGCTTTCGCTGGCATTATCAAAGACGTAATTCAACGTGACGGCACCATCGAGAACGATCGTCCGCGTCCCTGCAGGAGCCTCATCCTCTTTGACGGCATCTTCAATCTCCTGCGCGCGTTCTTCTGCCGCATCATCTTGGGGTTCCTGCTCTTCTGGAGGAAGCTCCTCTTCACCGAGAGGCAAGTCCTGATCAACAAGGGGTTCCTCTTCGGACTGACTTTCGCGACCAGGAGGGAGTGGATCCTGTGCCTGAGCGACAAGAGGTGTGGAAAGAAACACCGCCACCAGCGCCGTTGTTGTCAGAAGGAGTTTTTTTGATTTCATCATTGCTTGAATTCTAACCAAATATGCCGATCACGCAATATCCTTCGCAAAAAAGTTTACCTTGAAAGTGACACCGGTGCAGACTATAAGGACGCCCCCAGCGGGCGCTGGTTCAATTTTTGTGAGAAAACAAGGGGTTAGAAACAATGATTGAACGTTATACACGACCTGAGATGGCCTCCCTGTGGAGCGACGAAGCCAAGTATTCTTTTTGGCTGAAGGTCGAACTTGCCGTCTGCGAGGCATTCGGCAAGCGGGGAGAGATCCCTCGCGAGGCCCTCGAGACGATCCGAAAGCAAGCGGGGTTTGACGTTACGCGGATTGCAACGATTGAAAAAGAAGTTCGCCATGACGTGATTGCCTTTCTCACTTCTGTCGCCGAACAGGTTGGTCCCGCTTCACGATTCATTCACCTTGGTCTCACGTCTTCGGATGTGGTCGATACTGCTTTTGCCCTCCAGCTCAAACAGGCAAGCGATCTTCTCGATCGAGCGTTTGATCACCTTCTGAAAGTTCTTCGACAGCAAGCGGTGGCGCATAAGCAGACGATGATGATCGGCCGCACCCACGGGATGCACGCGGAACCCATCACGTTCGGTCTCAAGGTTGCAACGTGGTACGACGAATGTCGCCGACAACGGGAACGCTTGCAGCAAGCAACGACCGACATCGCCGTTGGAAAATTATCCGGGGCCGTGGGAACGTATGCACATCTTCCGCCCGATCTCGAACAGGAAGTCTGTACAACCTTGGGACTGACCCCCGCAACGACGGCGACACAAGTCATTCCCCGTGATCGTCACGCCCACTTCTTTTCAGCGCTTGCTGGGGTTGCGACATCGGTGGAACATATCGCCGTTGAGATCCGCCATCTCATGCGCAGTGAAGTCGGCGAAGTCGCCGAAGGATTTGGTAAGGGACAAAAAGGTTCGAGTGCGATGCCGCACAAGCGGAATCCGATCCTTTCGGAAAACATCACAGGATTAGCACGCCTCGTGCGAAGCTATGCGACCGCCGCCTTTGAAAATGTCCCCTTGTGGCACGAGCGCGACATCTCCCATTCTTCCGTGGAGCGGGTCATCGGTCCCGATGCGACGACGTTGGTTGATTTCATGCTCCATCGGCTTGCGAACATTATCGAAAACCTCGAG
Organism: Deltaproteobacteria bacterium; assembly: GCA_016203825.1. Classification (GTDB taxonomy): domain Bacteria; phylum UBA10199; class UBA10199; order 2-02-FULL-44-16; family 2-02-FULL-44-16; genus JACQMA01. The sequence continues at coordinate 2,218 of JACQMA010000087.1, forward strand.
GTTTTTCCCGAACGAATGAAGTCCAATCTTGAGGCCTCGCGTGGTCTTTTTGCCTCGCAAAGTCTCCTCTTGGAACTGGTTCGATCCGGCATGACGAGGGAGGAAGCCTATCGTGTGGTTCAAGCCTGTGCGATGAAAGCCTCGAAAGAAGGAAGATTCTTCCGCGAGCTCGTTGAGGGGGAACGGGAGATCACCAGTCGGCTTTCAACTTCCGTCATCGAACGTTCTTTTCAACTTGGTCATCACTTAAGAAATGTCGATCTCATTTTTGAGAGAGTTTTTGGAATGTAGGGGCGTGATTCATCACGCCCTGGGCGCAATGAATTGCGCCCCTACCGGAGGATGTGATGCTTGCTAAAATTTATGTGACCTTAAAAAAGGGTGTCCACGATCCGCAGGGAGAAGCGGTTCACCATGCATTGCTGTCGCTTGGTTTTCGGCAGGTGAGTGATGTTCGCATCGGAAAATACATTGAACTGAAATTGGGAGAGATGGAACGGAACGAAGCAGAGAAAAAAGTCACCGAGATGTGCCAGAAGCTTCTCGCCAATACCGTGATCGAAGGGTACCGCTTCGAACTGGAGTGATATGAAGTTTGGCATCGTTGTTTTTCCGGGCAGTAATTGTGACGCCGATTGTCACCATGTTGTGACCCATGTGTTGGGGTGTGAGGCCGTTGCCCTCTGGCATAAAGAGACGAGCCTGCAAGGGTGCGACTGTGTCATCCTCCCCGGCGGCTATTCGCATGCCGATTATCTCCGTTGTGGTGCGATGGCGGCTTTTTCGCCGATCATGACGGCGGTCAAAGGACACGCGGCCGCTGGTGGACTGGTTTTTGGAATTTGTAATGGCTTTCAGATTTTGACAGAGGCGGGTCTCCTTCCGGGTGTCCTGATGCGCAACACATCCATTCGTCATATTTGTCGCGATGTAACCCTGCGGGTGAACAGCAATCAAACACGGTTTACGCGTCTTTTTCGTGCCGGTGAAGTTCTGACGATGCCCATTGCCCATAATGAGGGCAATTACTTTGTCGAGCGCCGACAACTCGTGAAGCTCGAAGAACAAGGACAAATTCTCCTTCGTTACTGTGCGCCTGATGGAGAGCTGACCGAAGACGCGAATCCGAATGGGTCGCTCGTGGCCATTGCGGGTATCGTGAATGAGCAGGGGAATGTGTGTGGCATGATGCCGCATCCCGAACGATGTTCCGAAGCCATCTTTGGAAATCGCGATGGAAAGAAAATGTTTGAGTCGATGCTATGAATCTTGAAGCGCCCATCACGCCAGATATCATTCGTGACCATGGCCTGTCTGCGGAGGAGTATCAACGCCTCTGCGAGTCGCTCGGACGAACACCGAATATCGTTGAGCTTGGCATCGTCTCGGTCATGTGGTCGGAACACTGCTCGTACAAGAGCTCGCGGATTCACCTCCGTGAACTCCCTACCTCGGGCCCGCGCGTGTTGCAGGGACCGGGAGAAAATGCCGGCGTCGTGGATATCGGAGACGGGCTCGCGGTCTGTTTCAAAATGGAGAGCCACAATCACCCATCGTTCATCGAACCCTACCAAGGAGCGGCGACCGGAGTTGGCGGTATTTTGCGCGACATCTTCACGATGGGTGCGCGTCCCTTTGCGTGCCTCAACAGTCTTCGTTTTGGAAATCCGCAACATCCCAAAACGAAGCACCTCGTTCGTGGCGTCGTTGCCGGGATCGGTGGATACGGGAACCCCATGGGGATTCCCACGGTCGGCGGTGAAGTGGCGTTCGATGATTGTTACAACGGCAACATCCTCGTGAACGCGTTTACGATCGGGCTCCTTCGCGCTGATCGCATCTTTCGCGGGGCTGCCGCAGGCAAGGGAAATCCCGTCATCTACATTGGATCAAAAACAGGTCGTGATGGAATTCACGGAGCGACCATGGCCTCCGATGCATTCGATGCGACGATAGAAGAACGTCGACCGACCGTGCAGGTCGGCGATCCGTTTACCGAGAAGAAACTCCTCGAGGCGTGCCTCGAACTCATGGCTGGTGATTGTCTTGTTGGGATTCAGGACATGGGGGCGGCAGGTCTTACCTGTTCTTCCTTTGAAATGGCGGATCGTGCCGGGATGGGGATGGTCCTCGATCTCGATCGCGTGCCGCGTCGTGAAGAGGGGATGACGCCTTATGATGTGATGCTCTCCGAATCGCAGGAGCGCATGCTTCTCGTCGTCCAATCAGGACGTGAAGCGGAGGTCCGAACCATCTGTGATAAGTGGGACATCGACATGGCCGTGGTGGGATACGTCACCGACGATGGTCGCGTGCGTGTGTTGGACAAAGGCGAGACCGTCGTCGATATGCCGGTGGCCCCCATTGCCGGTGATGCGCCGCTATATAACCGTCCAGCATCACCGTCACCAGAGCTTACTCAACTCCATCAGTTTGATCCCCAGGCACTTCCCCTCCCGCGTGATTTGAATGACGTCTTGATGAAACTCATGAGTTCTCCGAATCTCGCGTGCAAGTCATGGGTTTGGGAACAGTACGACCACATGGTCATGACGAATACGGTCGTCCGTCCCGGAGCAGATGCGGCGATTCTTCGAGTGAAAGGAACGAAGAAGGGGATCGCGCTCACCAGTGATTGCAACAGTCGCTTCTGTTTTCTCGATCCGTATCTTGGAGCGATGCTTGCGGTGGCAGAAGCGGCTCGAAATATTTCCGCGTGCGGGGGCGAACCCCTTGCCGTGACCGACTGTCTCAATTTTGGAAATCCAGAGCGTCCCGAAGTGATGTGGCAGTTTCAGCAAGCGGTCGCGGGGATGGCCGAGGCCTGTCGACAATTTCATACCCCGATCGTGAGCGGCAACGTGAGCTTCTATAATGAAACGGATGGAGTTGGCATTTATCCCACGCCGACGATTGCCATGGTGGGGCTTGTTCCCGACCTCGATCGCATTGCGACACCGTGGTGGAAAGATGCCGGCGACGTCATTCTCCTTCTGGGGCGAAATGAACTCGAACTGGGTGGGAGCGAGTACCTCAAACAGATTCATGGACAGGTGAAAGGAACGCTGCCGCATCTCAATATGGAACGTGAGCTCGCGGTTCAGCGAGCCTGTCGCATTGGCATTACGCGTGGTGTTGTGAAATCGGCGCACGATTGCTCTGAGGGAGGACTTGCCGTTACCCTCGCCGAGTGTTCGCTCATGCGGCGTCAGGGTTTACTCGGGGCGACGGTTGAACTCTCGGATGATCTTCGGCCGGATGCCCTCTTTTTTGGAGAGGCGGCGTCGCGCATTGTCCTTTCGGTTGCGCCGGCAAGCGTCGATCTGATGGTGACCATTGCCAAGGAAGAAGGGGCACCCGTCGCTGTGATCGGCAAGGTGGGTGGTCGGAGTTTGGTGATGAATAACGGGATTCAGGTCGATCTCGCCGATCTCCACGACGCGTGGACGACGGCACTCCCGAAATTATTTTCTTAGAAGAGGAAACTATGTGCGGCGTTGTTGGTATCTACAATCATCGTGAGGCGGCAAATCTCGCATACCTCTGTCTTGCGGCGGAACAACATCGCGGGCAGGAAAGTGCGGGGATCGTCACCGCGGAGAATGCAACCCTTCATCAGCATCGTGCGATGGGTTTGGTCCAGGATGTTTTCCCCCCCGATGTCATGGTGAAACTGACGGGACGCAATGCCATCGGACATGTTCGGTACTCGACGACCGGAAGTTCGACGATTGAAAATGCCCAACCCTTCATCGTTCGTGGCCAAGGCCACTGGTTTGCGCTGGCTCACAACGGCAATCTCACCAACGCCGCCGTGTTGCGAAAACGTTTGGAAGAAGAAGGGGCCATCTTTCAGTCGACGATGGAGAGTGAAGTGATCATGCACCTTCTCGCCAAACAAAATTCAGGAAGTGTGGTGGATCGCATGACGGCGGCGCTCAAACAAGTTGAGGGTGCCTACTCACTGGTTTTTCTTGCGGACGGCATGCTCGTGGCCGCACGCGATCCGAAGGGTTTTCGGCCGCTCATCATCGGGAAATTAGGCGATGCCTTCGTGGTGGTTTCCGAGACGTGTGCCCTGGATCTTATCGATGCGGAGTTTGTGCGTGAAATCGAACCGGGCGAGATTGTCCTCTTCGACGCCAACGGTATCCACGCTTCGAAGCCGTTTCCGCTGCAGCAGAAAAAGGCCCACTGCATTTTTGAATACATCTACTTTGCGCGACCCGACAGTCACATCTTCGGACGCGATGTGTATCCGATTCGCAAGGGGTTTGGTCGTCAGTTGGCAAAGGAAAATCCGGTTGCGGCCGATGTCGTCATTCCCGTTCCTGACTCCGGTGTGCCAGCGGCGCTTGGGTTTGCGGAGGCCTCCGGGATTCCGTATGAGATGGGGTTGATTCGGAGTCACTATGTGGGCCGGACGTTTATCGAGCCGAAGAATGAAATTCGCCACTTTGGCGTCAAAATCAAAATGAACCCGGTGCGCGAAGTTTTGCAGGGGAAACGCGTCGTGGTCGTCGATGACTCGATTGTGCGCGGAACAACGTCCAAAAAGATTGTGCATCTCATCCGCAAGGCAGGGGCGAAGGAAGTCCACGTTCGGATCTCAAGCCCACCGACGGCCTGGCCGTGTTTTTATGGAATTGATACACCAACGCGAGAAGAGCTCTCGGCGGCGAATATGTCTGTGGAAGAGACCCGTCAGTTTATTGGCGCCGATTCGCTCGCCTATCTTTCTCAAGAAGGGTTGTACTGGTTTGAGAAACTCGAAAAGCGCGAATGGTTTTGCGACGCGTGTTTCACCGGCAACTATCCCGTTCCCCTCACCGACGCCCCGCATATCATGGACCTCGCCCGTTCCCGCAAATGCTCCTCCCCCTCTTAGCTTTCTTCATGATGTTTGTTGCCTGTGGGTCTTCCGTTGACGATAACCTCGTTCACAACGACGTGTGTGATGCGGTGCTGGATGATGGCGTGACGTTTGACGAAGGGACGGTGGTAATCACAAAAGCGGGTGGAGGAACCATTTCCGTCGATGTCGAGATTGCCGATGCTGCGGCCGAGCGAAGCCAGGGACTCATGTGTCGTGAATCCGTACCGACGGGAACAGGGATGTGGTTTGCGTTTACGTCTGACACGACGAGCGGTTTTTGGATGAAGAACACGTACGTTGCCCTCGACATCGCCTACATGGATTCCAACGGGGTCATCGTCGATATCCGCGAGATGCAACCCTGCACAGCACCCATCGATAGTGACGGTCACCTCACCGGCGATTGGCCTGATGCACCCGAAGAATGTGTCGCTGCCATTGCCAATCCTTCTCAAGCCTATCGTTTTACCCTCGAAGTTCCCCAAGGCTATTACGCGTCCCAAGGTGTTGCCGTTGGCGATACCGCGACCATCGACCAGTAGAAACAAGATAAGATATATCTTGCAACTCATTATAAAATAAAAGTTTTTTAATTAATCGAATAC
>JACQMA010000083.1 GCA_016203825.1 Deltaproteobacteria bacterium
GGGAAGGTGCGGCTCCTGTGCGAGCCGTTCGTGAAGTCAAAATCCGAAGGTGATGAGTCGATCGCCAGTTTCGTTCGACGGCGAGCCGGTCGCGAAGCCCTCGAGCGTCTTGCGGATCCTTTTGTGTCGGGCGTGTATGCCGGCGACACCGAGCAGCTTTCCACGAGCAGCGTTTTTCCTCAACTGATTGAACTCGAACGAACCTATGGTTCTGTCTTCAAGGGATTGATGAAGCGGAAAAAAGAGCAGAAGGGATCATCATCGCTCTTCTCGTTTCGTTGGGGGATGGGGACGTTACCTGCGCGCCTTGAAGAAGTGCTCCGCGGTTGTATCCAGTGCGACACGACGATTGATGGGATGGAACAACTGCCGCGCGGTGGTTTAAGCATTCGTGCCGAGGCACCGAGGCGCACGTATGAAGCCGATGCCGTGGTGCTGGCGACCCCATCGTGGATGAGCGCACGTATTCTCGCCCAGCTCCTGCCGGGCGTTATCGCGCCCCTCATGGCCATTCCGTATGCGCCCCTTGCCGTGGTTCACACCGTGTTTCGTCGAAGCGATCTCCCTCGAGACCTCAGCGGTTTTGGGTGTCTCATCCCACGCTGTGAAGGCATTCGTTTGCTCGGGTCGCTGTGGTCGTCGTCGCTCTTTTCCGGCCGATGTCCTCCGGACCAAGCCCTGCTCACCAACTACATTGGGGGCATGACGGATTCCCGCGTGATCGAGCTCGAAGACCACGAGATTTTGACCCATGTGATGAGCGGACTCGAAACGGTTTTGAAGATCACTTCTCAACCCCACTTCGTTCATATGACGCGACTCGTGCAGGCCATTCCGCAATATATGATTGGTCATCGCGAGCGCTTGGCAGAGATCGCCAATTTTCTCGTGCGACAACCGAACATTTTTTTGACGGGGAACTATTTTCGCGGTGTTTCGGTCGCCGACAGCATTGCCCACGCCCGCGAAACAGCAGACAAGGTGCTCACGCATTTGGGCGTGTGGTCGCCGGGGAAGAAATGAAGAAAAAAGACGATATCATTCTCGTCACCGTGCGCGGCCTCGACGTCCCGGGTATTACCGCGCGCCTCACGGGAATTATTGCAGCCGCCCGCGGTGTTCGCATCATTGATATCGAACAAACAGTCGTTCACCGAAAGCTCCTGCTCTCGATCTTTCTTCGATTTTCCCGTGATGCTGTAGGGGCGGGTCGCGAACCGCCCCTACTCCAACAATTAGAAAAATGTGCGCAGGAACTCGGCGTGAGTCTTGACGTTGAACCATTTGAGCATCGCTATTGGGAAGGGGTCGATGGTGGCGATGTCTATGCCATCACGTGTCTCGGCGATGATGTTGGAGCGGTGCCACTGTCGCAGATAGCGCAGATCCTGGCAAAATACGGCGTGAACATCACGAAGATCGGGAAGATGACGCAGCGAAGCCTTTCGTGCGTTGAACTTCTTGTTGAAGCCCCACCAAAACTCAACCACCGCACCCTCTCGCGTGAACTTTTGGCGCTGGCCTCCGATGTTGATATCGATATTGCCATTCAACCGGCAAATATTTCGCGGCGAGCGAAACGTCTCGTCGTGATGGATATGGATTCGACCCTTGTTGCCGCCGAGGCCATTGATGAACTGGCGAAAAAGGCGGGCGTGGCAAAAGAGGTTCAAGCGATCACGCGCGCGGGAATGGAGGGAAATATTGATTTTACCGAAGGGCTACGCCGTCGCGTTGCCCTTTTGAAAGATTTTCCATTTCGAGACGTCGAGAAACTCGCGAGGAAACTTCCCCTCAATCGTGGAGCAGAGCGACTCATTCGCGTCCTCAAAAAATTAGGATACAAAATTGCGGTCATCTCTGGCGGATTCACACCGTTCGTCGATCATCTCCAGAAAAAACTCGGACTCGATTTTGCATTTGCGAACGAACTTGAAGTGAAAAAGGGAAAACTCACGGGAAAACTCGTTGGTCGGATTATCGATGGTGCGGCGAAGGCCATGATTTTGGAAACGATTGCCGCGGCGGAAAAATTGAGCCTCGATCAGGTGATTGCCATCGGTGATGGCGCCAATGATCTGCCGATGCTTTCGAAGGCCGGAATGGGGATTGCGTTCCACGCAAAGGATATCGTTCGCAAAAATGCCCACACGTCCATCGGCCACCACTCCGGTCTCGATTCGATCTTGTATCTCTTAGGCATTAGCGAGAGAGAATTGAAGGGACTCTGATCCTAATCAGGAGAAAGTGAGTCCGGACGAGTGATTGCGAATGGATTCTGAATGGGTGTTATGCCGCCGGATTTATCATACTGGAAATAAAGGTCTGCGCCACGTAGCGACCCCCCCTCCTGATAGGAAAGTACCACGCGAATAATACCGGAATTGATATTTTCCAGTGGAAAATCCACATGGAAGCTTAAGTTCTTTGGCTGGTAGGTTTCAACGCTCAGGTGGTCACTGATATGGTCATGAGGCCATGTCCGGCGAAGCGCCTCAACAATGAATGCATCAGCTCCACTGAGTACACCCTCCATTCGTTCACGAAGGCTTTCGAACAATGCATCTGATGGCTCTGTATGGATACAATCCCGCTCGGTCACTTCATCTTCGGGGAACGGCTGCGCCGCTTGGCAATGTGTAAAAGATTCTTGAAGTCTTCGCATATAGTCACCGGCGTTATCTGAGAGCCTTAATGCGGCGAGCCTGATGTGAAGCGCCTGATTGTCACCGAGGAGCTTCGCGCTTTCGAGCTTGGTCAGCGCCTCTTTTTCTTCATCATCCACCGTCAAGTCATAGCCATTGATCACCGCTGCTTCGATCTGATCGAAGACCTCCGGCATGATTTCGTCGCCCTCTCTCACGATACGATCAATAATACCTTGAACCCGACTCTCGCCCGCTGCCGTCATGCTCCCTCCGTTGTGAATAGTCCCCCATATTATCGGTTGCCGCCCTTCAAAAGTTGCGGGGACGTTCCTCGTCTTCCAACCCATTGAAATAACTTGTGAAAAACGACTGACACCGCTTTTTTCGACAGGAAAGCACTAACTGACGGCGAGAATCCACGGATAGAGCCACTCGATGCCCAGCCCCACTAAAAACCACAGCGGGGCATAGGCGAGGTTCAGGCGTCCTTTGAAAATGGCGAGTTTGCCCGTGTAATGCCAAGCCTTCACACCAATACGAGCCAGGAGTGCTCCGAAGAGGTATTCAAAAATATAGATCACGATTATGTACACCGCTCCACGCCACAACCACGGGAGCGAGACGACTTGGTGGGCGATGATGGGATAGATAAATCCGACAAGACCATAAATCGGGAACATCCACAGGGACGATTCGCCGCGCAGGTCGAAATTGCGCTTGAAAACGATCCCCTTGATGGCTCCGAAGGCAACTTCCCAAAGGATGCCAAGACAACCGAAGAGAATGAAACGCAGCAGCATGGGCGCATTGAAATTGAATGGTTGCCGGTCGTCAAGTGATTTACTAATGAGGTTTTTGTATGAATAAAAATGTTTTTTCTGATCTTGCCGAAAAATTCGACACGATCCTCAAGGACGACGCGCGGATCGAGACGTATCGTGAAGACACGATGTTTCGCGGCGATCCCGACGCCGTGATCCGCGCGCGGGATGAAACCGACGTACGTGCCGCGATGAAGTATTGCTTCGTCAGCAAGATCCCGATGACGTTTTGCGGCTCGCGGACATCGATGACGGGTGCCTCGATTCCAACCGAAGGGGTCGTGATTTCGACCGAACGGCTCGAAGGGATCATCGATATCGGTGAACACCAGGGTCGAAAAACCATCACGACCAGAACCGGAACCATCACGGCTGCGGTACAAAAAGCCGCCGAGGAGGCCGGTTTTTATTTTCCGGTCGCACCGACGTCGCGTGACGACTGTCGGATCGGTGCGAACGTGGCGACGAATGCAACGGGCGAAGATTCATTTAAGTACGGGCCGATTCGTGCTTATACGCGACGACTCAAAATCTGGCTTGCCGATGGCACCGAAAAAATACTCGAACGCGCAGCAAGCGAAAAACCTTCGTGGGATCGCAATCGCGCCGGTTACGTCCTCGACTGGAAAAATCCGATCGATCTTTTTGTTGGCTCTGAAGGAACGCTGGGTTTTATTGCCGAAGTGACGCTTGATCTGCTGGATCGCGTTCCCCATTATTTTTCTGCCCTTGCCCCCTTCCCCACCAATCGAAAGGCCCTCGAGTTTATCGTCGCCACCGCACAAAGCACCGATCTCAAACCGCGCGCGCTGGAGCTGGTTGATGCATCGGCGCTCGACGTGATGCGGACGCACACGACTTTTCCGAGGCTTCCGGAAGCGGCAAAGGCCATGGTCTATTTCAAACAGGAGTATCAAGACGAGGCCGATCGCGATCAATGGCTTGGACGCTGGTTTTCGGTTCTCGAGAAGGCGTCAACTCCGGACCTTGTCACTGCCGTCTTGATTGCTGACACTCAGAAAGATCGCGAGAACTTCCGCCTCTGGCGGCATCACATTCCATCGACGGTCAACGAGCGTGCACGAAAATTTTGGGATGCGGGTGGTGGAAAAGTGGGAAGTGATTGGTGGGTGCCGATTCCGAAGCTTCTTGAGATGATGGATTTTTTCTACACCCACGCCGACGCACTCGGACTTCCGTACATGGCGTATGCCCATGTGGGGAGCGGCCATCCGCACACGAATATCATCTGCGCCAATGCGAGTGAACTCAAAAAAGCGGACGAACTTCTCCTAACGTGTTGTCGCAAGGCCGTCGCGTTGGGCGGTGGCGTTGCCGGAGAACATGGCGTTGGAAAGATTCACCGCAATCTGCTATCCATTCAGCATCCTCTTTCGGCTGTGGCCAAGATGCGTCGCTGGAAAGAGGAATACGACCCGCTCTTTCTTCTTGGTCGTGGAAATATTTTTGATTGAGAGGAGGATCTATGTTTTGGATATTAGTCATGACGGTTGCCATTGGGGTGTCGACAATTCTTCAGGGCGGATTGAATCGTCAAATGATGAATCGATGGGATCTTGGGCTCATCGTTTTGTTTAACGGTCTTGTCTACGCTGTTATTTCTCTCCTCTGCATGGTTTTGGCGAGGATCTCACCATCTCTTCTTCCCGATATTTTTCATCCTCGGGAAGGGATCGCTTCATGTTCATGGTGGTACTGGATTCCTGCCGCATGCGGGTTCCTCATCGTTGCCGGGATGCCGGTGGTGATCGTGAAGCTCGGCGCCTTTCGCATGATCGTGATTGTTGTTGCTGTGCAGCTCGTTGCAAGTCTCATCTGGGATATGGTTGTCGAAAAAACGCCGATGACGTTTTTGCGTGTTGCCGGTGCCGTGCTTGCCTTTGGCGGCGTCATCCTTGCAAATCTGAAAACTTCGTGAGAAGCCCGCCTTATGGCGGAAAACGCAATTGGCCAGTCGGTTGTGCGTCGCGAGGGGCGGGAAAAGGTCACGGGACAGGCGAAGTACGTCGATGATCTTTCTTTCCCCGGGATGATCTTTGGCGCCACGGTTCGAAGCTCCGTCCCCCGAGGACGAATTCGCACCATCTCTTTTGAAGGCACGATTCCCTGGAATGAATTTGTCATTGTCACGGCGAAAGATGTCCCTGGGAAAAACATCGTCGCCCTCATCGAACACGACCAGCCCTATCTCGCCGATGGCATGGTGAACCATCCCGAAGAGGCGATTGTCCTCCTCGCGCATCCCGATAAATATCTTCTCGAAGAAGCGCGCCGCCATGTTCGAATTGAGATCGATCCTTTGCCTGCGATTTTCACGATCGAAGATTCGCTCGCCCAAAAAGAAATCGTGTGGGGGAAAGATAATGTCCAAAAATCATTTCTTATTGAAACGGGGAACATGAAGGATGCGTGGACAAACGGTCATGTCGTTGTTGAAGGTGCGTATGAGACCGGGGCCCAGGAACAACTCTACATTGAACCGCAAGGGATGATTGCGGTGGCGAATCCGGCGGATGGCGTGACAGTGCGGGGATCGCTGCAGTGCCCCTTTTATATTCACAAGGCGCTCATCGAACTCTTCGCCCTGCCCCCTGAAAAAATTCGTGTCATTCAAACAGAGACGGGCGGCGGTTTTGGCGGCAAGGAAGAATATCCAACGATCATTGCGGGACATGCGGCACTGCTGGCATGGAAATCGGGAAGGCCGGTGAAAATAATTTACGACCGCGCCGAAGACATGGTGGCGACGACGAAGCGACATCCGTCCCGAACGAAAATCAAAACGGCTGTGGATAAACAGGGAAAACTCACGGCCATGAATATCGATTTTGTCATCGATGGCGGCGCGTACGTAACGCTCTCGCCGGTGGTGCTCTCGCGCGGGACGCTGCATTCGTTTGGCCCCTACGCGTGTCCGAATGTGAAGATTACCTCGAAGGCGGTTGCAACGAATACGCCGCCCCATGGTGCGTTCCGCGGATTTGGTGCGCCGCAGAGTCTCTTTGCGATCGAGCGTCACATGGATCGTGTGGCGCGAAAGGTTGGTCTTTCCCCCGATGAGTTTCGTCGTCGTAATTTCTTAAGCGATGGCAAGACGATGCCGACGGGACAGATTGTTCGAGACGGCGTCGATCTCTCCGCCCTTCTCGATCGTGCCTTGGAGCTTTCCCACTTTCACGACAAGCGTCGACGCTTCGCGCGTGAGAATACAACGAGTGCGATCAAAAAAGGAATGGGACTCGCGACGTTTATGCACGGTGCCGGTTTTACGGGATCGGGAGAGGCGTATCTTGCTTCCATTGTTGCGATCGAAGCCACGAAAGAAGGTATCGTGCGCGTCCTTACCTCGTCGACGGAGATTGGTCAGGGGAAAAACACCGTCTTTGCCCAGATCGTGGCAGAGACGTTACGCATTCCCATCGATCGCATTGAGGTCACGATGCCGGACACCGCAATCGTTCCGAATAGTGGTCCAACGGTTGCGTCGCGCACGGCGATGGTGGTGGGGGGCTTGGTTGCCGAGGCCGCGAAGAACCTCAAAGAACTTTTGAAGAAGAAGGACATCCACTTTCCCGTGAAAGTTACGGCGCAGTATCAGCAACCAAAAGATATTTCGTTTGATGACAAGACCTATCGCGGCGACGCCTACGGGACGTACGCGTGGGCCGTGTATGTCGCCGAGGTGAGCGTCGACACCGTGACCTACGAGGCGCACGTTGACGATTTTGTGGCAGTGCAGGAAATCGGCAAGGTCCTCAATCCCACCCTGGCATCTGGCCAGATCGAAGGCGGCGTTGCGCAGGCGATTGGGATGGTACTTTATGAAAAAGTAGAATGGAAAGAGGGTCGCATGGTGAATGGCCAGATGACGAATTACATCATGCCGACGTCGGTCGATGTCCCGCCGATCCGTGTCTTTTTCGAAGGGGTTCCCTATCGCCACAGCCCCACCGGGGCAAAAGGCATTGGCGAACTTCCGATGGACGGGCCGGCCCCGGCGATTCTCAATGCGATTGAAGACGCGATCGGAGTTTCGATCAACAAGATTCCGTGTCTTCCGGAGGATATTCTGGAAGCAATGGAGAGAAGCCGTGCCTAAACAAATCATCACGTGCACAATCAACGGTCAGTCGCAGCGCCTCGACGCCCATCCCATGTCGCGCCTCCTTGATGTCCTGCGCGAGCACGGACTCACCGGGACCAAAGAAGGATGCGGCGAAGGCGAGTGCGGGGCGTGCTCGATTTTTTTCAACGGCCGAGTGGTGAATAGTTGTCTCGTGCCAGCACTCCAGGCAGAAGGTGCCACGATGACGACGATTGAAGGGATTGCGAACGGAGAACAGCTCCACGCGGTGCAGGAGGCGTTTCTGAAATACGGTGGCGCGCAGTGCGGAATTTGTACGCCCGGCATGATCATGGCGGCGGTGGCCCTCCTCAAGGAAAAACCGAATCCTACCGAAGCGGATATTCGTGAAGGACTTGCCGGGAATCTTTGTCGCTGCACGGGGTACATGAAAATTTTTGAATCGGTCATGCGTGTATTTAAAGGAAAGGGGACAGATCTCGAAGAGACCTGTCCCCACAAATAAAATGAGATCCTACGTCCCAAACTTCGAGATGATCACCCCCAAAAACCTGGATGAAGCGCTGACCCTTCTTGCCGATCGAGCGGCTGGTTGGAAACCATGTGCCGGCGGGACCGACCTCATGGTCCTCTTTGAAGCAGGAAAATTAAACCACACGAAGTTTGTCAACATCGCCGCCCTCACCGAACTCCACGGCATTGAAGAACGGTCTGATGCAATCGAGATCAAGGCCCTCACGACGTATACGGACATCCTCAAGCATGCAACGATCCAACGCGAATTTCCTTCGCTTGTGACCGCGGCGGCGCTCACGGGTGCTGTGGCAATTCAAAATCGCGGAACGATTGGCGGAAATATCGTCAACGCCTCGCCCGCTGCCGATTCCCCGCCCGCGCTGCTCGCGTATGATGCGCAGGTGGAACTTATTTCGGTGAAGGGCGTGCGCCGCTTGGCGTACGCCGATTTTCACAAGGGGTATAAACAGATGGACCTGCAGCCCGGCGAACTCCTGAAATCTGTTCTCCTCCCGCGCACGCACGCCGAGCTCCATCATTATTATCGAAAAGTGGGGACGCGAAGGGCCCAGGCGATTTCAAAGGTGTGTTTTTGTGGAGTGGTGGAACGAGAGGACAGAATAAAAAATATTCGCATTGCCCTTGGCAGCGTTGCACCCATTCCACTGCGTGCACGCCGCACCGAAACCTTTTTGATCGGGAAACAGCTCTCATCAAAAATAATCGATGAAGCAAAAAAAATCATCGATCAGGAGATTTCGCCGATCGACGATATTCGTTCGACGGCGAAGTATCGAAGGCGGGTGACGCAGAACTTGTTGGAGGAATTTTTGTGTGGAACTGGCTCGACAAATTAACTGAGCTGAAACAGCAAGGCACGTCGTGTGCCCTGGTGACGATCGTCGAGAATCGCGGCTCGTCCCCGCGCGAGGCGGGTGCCAAGATGGTCGTCCTGCCCGATGGAACATTTTTCGGAACCATCGGTGGCGGCAATTTGGAACACCAAGCGCTCCTCGATGCGAAGGCCTGTCTTGAAGAACGAGCGCCGAAGCGCATTCGCTATGTCCTTTGTCGTAAACTCGGTCAGTGTTGCGGCGGGGTCGTGGAGGTTTTTATGGACATCATGAATACGGAACCGCTTGCGTATATCTTTGGCGCAGGACACGTGGGTCAGGCCTTGGCGCGCGCGTTGAGTGGAACGCCGTTTGCCACGCACCTCATTGACGATCGCGTCGAATGGATCAACGCCGATCACCTTCCCGCAGACGTCGCGCGTCACGAATCATCGTGGGAGGCGTTCGTGGAAAAAGCGACGTGGGATGATGAGCGGACCTCTGCGATCGTTATGACTTACAGTCATGATCGCGATCGTAACATCATTGAAGCGATCACCAAGCTTCCAGCGCGCTTCATTGGTCTCATTGGGAGTAAAAATAAGTGGCTCGAGTTTCAATTACGACTTCGCGACAAAGGGATTTCGCCAGAGAAACTCGCTCGCGTTCGTTGTCCGATTGGTCTCGATATCGGCGGAAAATCTCCGCAAGAAGTGGCACTCAGCATCGCCGCCGAACTTGTGCAGCTTCACCATCAGTCCCTTCGACAACCACGAACGCTACGGTGTGAAGAACGAAGCGTCGTTGCCTAGGTATGCTTTCCTTCCCCCTCATCATTCTTGCGGCGGGGGCTTCCACACGGATGGGAATGCCGAAGGGGTTGATAGAAGTTGAGGGAAAACCGTGGATCATCAAACAGCTTGATGATTTTGCGGCAGTCGGGGGGAAGGATGTCGTGGTGGTTTTGGGATACGATGCGGAGAAATATGTGGAATGTATTGAACGTAGGGGCACGGCATGCCGTGCCCCTA
>JACQMA010000117.1 GCA_016203825.1 Deltaproteobacteria bacterium
CGATCGGGAGGGCACCGGGCTGCGCCATACACACCGGGCAGATGTTGGTGTTGGGGGTGGCACCGAACGTCGTGGAACAACCGCAAAACATTTTCGTTCGGGTCTTGAGTTGGGCGTGGACCTCAAGACCGATGACGGGTTCGTAGGTCATAGGGAGGGTGTGCGCTTATGCCACTCTGTGGCTTGTTCATAAGCGAAAGCCACACGCAGGAGCGTCACTTCATCGAGTGGCTTACCGATGAGCTGCAAGCCGATGGGGAGCCCGGCTTTCGTAAATCCACACGGCAACGACATGCCCGGCAGCCCCGCGAGATTGACCGGGATCGTAAAAATATCATTCAAATACATTTTCAAAGGATCGGTGACGAATTCGCCGATGGGGAACGCAGCGGTGGGTGTGGTGGGGGCGAGGATGGCATCGACTGATTCGAAAGCTGCGAGAAAATCGCGTTTGATGAGCGTGCGTACTTTTTGGGCCTTGCGGTAGTAGTCGTCATAATAGCCGCTCGAGAGGACAAAGGTTCCAATAATAATCCGCAGCGTGACCTCGGGACCGAACCCTTGCGTGCGGGTTTGTTCATAGAGATCCGTAAGATCAGATGTCCCCGTGGCGCGCGAGCCGTAACGAATGCCATCGTAGCGCGCGAGGTTCGATGAGGCCTCCGCGGGCGCGATGATGTAATACGCGGGCACGGCGTACGCGGTATTCGGGAGCGAAATCTCTTCGATCTGCGCACCAAGAGTTTCGAAAGCACGAATGGACTCACGCACGGCTTGTTCAATGTCGGGATCGATGCCCTTCGTGAAATATTCTCGTGGGACGCCGAGTCGCATCCCGCGAACACCTTTCTTGAAATCAGACGTGAAATCAGGAACGGGGGCGTCGAGGGATGTCGCATCGTGATGATCACGACCGGCGACGGTGTTGAGCAGGAGGGCGCAATCAGTCACATCCTTGGCCATGGGGCCCACCTGATCAAGCGACGATGCAAAGGCGATGACGCCGTAACGCGAGATGCGTCCATAGGTGGGTTTCATTCCCACGATGCCGCACATCGCTGCCGGCTGACGAATGGAGCCACCCGTGTCGGTGCCAAAACTCCCCGCACAGAGATCGGCTGCGACGGCTGCCGCAGAGCCACCACTCGATCCACCGGGTACGCGTGTTGAGTCCCACGGATTTTTTACCTGACCGAATGAAGAGTGTTCATTCGACGAACCCATCGCAAATTCATCCATGTCGAGTTTTCCCAAAAGGACCGCTCCGGCGTCGTCGAGTTTTTGCGCGACCGTTCCATTGTACGGAGGGACGTAGTTTTCCAAAATTTTGGACGAACACGTGGTGCGAATACCTTTGGTGACAAAAATATCCTTGAGCGCGATGGGAATGCCTGTGAGTGGTGTCACACGATCATGGTTTTTGATGCGGCGATCGGCTTCCGCCGCCGCGGCCATGGCGCGATCATCACAGCGCGTGATGAAGCAACCGAGTTTCGAGTCCTGTTTTTCGATCACGTTGAGATACGCGCGCGTCAATTCAACCGACGACACTTTTCCCTTGATCAGGGCATCGTGGGATTCGTGGATCGTCAGCTCATGAAGGGGGAGCGTCATGCGTCAAGGACCTTGGGGACCTGGACAAAATGATCGTCGCGTTCGGGGGCGATTGCCAGGAGGGCCGCGGCGAGCTCGGAAGGGACGACGTCGTCCGATCGGAGCGCGGCGCCCTTCGTCTCAACGGCATGAGACATGGGTTCAATGCCTTCGGTATCGAGTTCGCCGAGCTGTTCAATATAATGAAGGATCGCCTCGGCCTTGGCGGCGTAGTGGGGGAGTTCCTTGTCGGGAAATTTGAGCCGTGCGAGTTTCGCCATACGGCGAATAATCTCGTCGACATTTTTTTTGATCCGCGCGTTCATCCGTGCCGCCCGGCTACCACAGCACTCCGAGGCTGACAAGTATCGAAAAGTCCGCTAGGGTACCATCATGATCGACATCGGTTCATGGGGGGTTCTCTTCGCGGGGCTTCTGGGGGCGTGTGTTGGCAGTTTTCTGAATGTCGTGATCGTGAGGCTACCGCGAGGAGAGTCGATTGTTGCCCCACGCTCGCGTTGTGTCTTTTGTCGTCATCCGATCATGTGGTGGGAAAATATCCCGTTCGTGAGTTTTTGTTGCCTGCGTGGTCGCTGTCGCCACTGCGGTCGCCGGATTTCGTGGCGGTATCCCGCCGTGGAACTCTTGACGACCGTGTTGTCGGTGCTGCTGTGGTGGCGGTATCAGATGGTCCTTCCCTACGTCGTCTATTTTTTCTTTCTGATCGCGCCACTCATTGCCCTGTCGTTCATTGACCTCGAA
>JACQMA010000098.1 GCA_016203825.1 Deltaproteobacteria bacterium
CCGCTGGGCGGTGGGTTTGTCCTCGATCCCCTCGGGACCCATGACGTCTTTATTCCCGAAGAGGCCAGTGACGAAGAAAAGAGTCTTGCGCAACTTGCCAATGAATTTTCATCGAACGAAGTCCTGCCTCATTCGGCAGCGATTGAAGCGGGAAACCATGAACCTGTTGTAAAACTTTTCAAAAAGGCGGGCGAGCTTGGACTTCTGATGGCCGAGGTACCAACGGAATACGGTGGTCTCGGTCTGGGAAAAGTTCCGACAACCTTCATTTCTGAAAATGTCACGCATCAAGGATCGTACTCGGTTGCCTTTATGTGCCATACCGGGATTGCAACATTGCCGGTGATGGCGTTTGGAACGGAAGCGCAGAAACAAAAATACCTGACCAAACTTGCGACCGGAGAAATGATCGGTGCGTATTCGCTGACCGAACCCGGTGCGGGTTCGGATGCGCTTGCCGGCCGAACCAAAGCTGTGCTTGCTCCTGACGGAAAACACTATCTGATCAATGGTGAAAAAATATTTGTGACGAACGGCGGCTTTGCCGATCTCTTTACACTCTTTGCTAAAATTGACGGCGAACACTTCACGGCCTTTTTGGTCGAGCGAAATACCCCCGGCCTCACGATCGGTCGCGAAGAGAAAAAGATGGGAATCCATGGTTCCTCGACGGTGACGTTGTCGCTCAAGGATGCTAAGGTTCCGGTCGAAAATGTCTTAGGTGAGAAGGGGAAGGGTCATCGCATTGCGTTCAATGTCTTGAATGTTGGTCGATGGAAACTCGGTGCGGCGAGTGTGGGTGCCTGCAAGCGACTCATCGAAAAAAGCATTCCCTACATTAAGCAACGGCAGCAATTCGAAAAACCGATCGCCGATTTTGAACTGATGCGCGATAAGGTGGCGACGTGCGCGGTCGCGACCTACCTTTCCGAATCCATGGTGTATCGCTTTGCCCATACCCTCGATGCGGTGACGGCAGCGCTCGATGCGAGTGCAACGGATCTTGCCCACCAAAAACAGGAGGTCCTGAAGGAGTACGCGATCGAGGCCTCGATCGCCAAAGTCTTCTGTTCCGAGGCCCTCCAGAAAGTCGCTGACGAAGCGGTGCAAATGTTTGGCGGCTACGGCTTCTGCGAAGACTATGAGGTCGAGCGTTTTTATCGTGACTGTCGGATCAATCGCATTTTTGAAGGGACGAACGAGATCAATCGACTCATTATCGTGAATACGATTCTCAAACGAACGATGAAGGGCGAACTTCCCCTTTTGAATCGTCTTCAAGAAATTTTGGGACAACTCAAAACAGGATTTCCGGAAGCGGCCAAGGGAGAGGCGCTTGGTGGTGAAGTCGACGCGGTGGAGCGATTGAAACGCCTGGCGGTGTACCTCGCCGGTGTCGGTGTTCAAAAATACCAGGCAGACATGGAAAATCAGCAAATGCTTTTGAGCTGTGTTGCCGATGTGATTATGGACGTCTACGCCTTGGAGTCGGGTGTGATGCGCGCGCGCAAACTTCGTCAAAAATTTGGGGATGAGAAGGCGAAAGTCGTCGAGGCGATGTGTCGCGTGGCTGTTGCCGAGCGATCGGTGCAACTTGTGGCAAGTGCCCGTCAGGCGCTTATCAATGTTGCCGAGGGGAAACCGGAAGAATTTGAAAAATATGGCAAGGCCCTCGAGCGCATTGCCCCAAAACTTGTGACTGACACGCGTCGCGATCGCTTGGCGATTGCAGCGCGCATCATCGAAAAAGAAGCATTTGTGTTGTAATGGCCACAAAATACATCGCCATCGCTGGCAACATGGGATCGGGGAAATCGAGCCTCGTCGATTTTCTCTGTCGGACGTACGATCTCAAGCCCTTCTTTGAACCGAACGACATCAATCCCTTTTTGGCGCTTTTTTATACCGACATGAAACGCTGGGCGTTCCACTCGCAGATGCACTTTTTGACCCAGAAGTTTCGGATTCATCAGGACCTCGACCATTACAAGGGAACGGTCATTCAGGACCGAACCATCTACGAAGATGCCGAAATCTTTGCGTATAATCTCCACCGCCAGGGATCGATGGCGAAGGAAGAGTATCGCACCTATCGCCATCTCTACGAATCGATCCTCGATGCGATTGCCCCTCCGGATCTTCTGATCTATCTTGAATGTCCGCTGCGAAGTCTGAAGCAGCGCATCTCGAAGCGTGGGCGCACGATTGAAAAGAATGTCCCGGATGAATACTTGAAACGCCTCGAGCGATACTATGAGCGGTGGATCAAGGGCTACAAGCGTTCCCCCGTTATTCACCTCTCCACGGCCAAGATGGACTACCTCTCCGACTTCATCGCCCGCCACGATTTATTGCAGACCATCGAGAAATATCTTTGACCTTACATCTCCGAATATTCCGGTCCGCTGCCGCCTTCGGGGGGGGTGAGGCGACCGGCCTTGGCGGTGATAGCGCCGCAGTGCACGCAGTTGGTGGGATTGATGAAGAGTTTTTTCTTGCCCGTCGAGTCCGTTTTCCATTCATAGACTTCTGCGGGACACATATGAATGAGGGCATCGCCGACGACGTCAGAAACATTCGTTTCCAGACGGATATGATTCGGCTGCTTGTCGGGACTGCGATTACCAGAGGCGTGCACGCTGGAAAGTTTATCAAAGGTCATCTTGCCATCGGCCTTGGGATAGCTTCGCTTTGAATTGAAAAGTGGTTGTTCGTTGTCCTTTTTCGATGAGAATCTCCAACCGGGAAACATGCCACGCGTTGCCGTCATGATACCTGCCAAGGCGCCACCGGTAAAAAATCCATACTGAAACGCCTGACGCATATTGCGAACCTGATAGAGGTCTTTGCCAATGAAACTTTTCCTGACCGCAGTGTCGTAATGGGCGAGATCAGATCCAGTTTTAAGATGTTCAAAAATGGTCTCGGCCGCAAGGATCCCCGACCACATGGCGTAGTGAATCCCCTTGAGGGCCGGGACATTCACGAACCCTGCAGCATCGCCAATGAGCAGTGCGCCCGGAACGGCAAGTTTTCGCGGAAGGGCGTAGGAGCCACCCTCGGGAATGGTTTTGGCGCCCCATCCTTGATCGACGCGCTTTCCTCCTTTGAGGATTTTTTGGAAGAGGGGATGCAACTTCATCTGCTGAAAGAGATCGTGCGTTGAGAGCGATGCATCGTGCGCATCGAGTCCCACGACCAGTCCCAGGGAAACTTTGTTTTTCCCAAAGGGGTACGCGAAGCTTCCGCCAAACTCGTGGTATTTTTTTGAAAGGCGGAGCGGCCACCCCATCGTATGAATGACGCGATCGAGTGGTTGGGGAACGTCCCAGACTTCTTTGACCCCCAGGGCATAGATTTGGGGATTTGCGCCCGCAATCTTGAAATGTTCAATTGCCGCCTGCGTGAGATGTCCTTGCGTTCCTTCGCCCAGTACCGTGATGGCGGCCGTGATGTCATTCCCGGATTGAAAGTTTTGGAGCGGCTGACCCGCTTGATCTCGCCCTTTGTCGCCGGTGCGAACTCCCACCACTTTTCCATCATCGACGAGAAGTTTTGTCGCGGCGGTTTCGGGAAGAATGGTCACACCAAGTTCTTCCGCTTTTTGGGCGAGCCAGACACCAACCTTGGAAAGGGCAGCCGAGAAATTCCCGTGATTGCGCATCGTCGGTGGTGTCGGTATCCGCAACGAATTTTTTTCTGTCAGAAAATAGACGGACTCTTTTTCGACGGGTCCATAAAAAGGAAATTCGTTGTCCTTGAGGTTGGGGAACAGTTTTCGAAAGGCGATCGGATTGACGATGGCGCCCGACAACAAATGGGCGCCGACAAACTTTCCCTTTTCGAGGATGGCGACGGGAAAGTCACCGAGCTTTGATTTGATCTCGGGAGCTTCATTCAAGAGTTGAGCAAGACGAATGGCCCCGGCAAGACTCGCCGGTCCCGCGCCGACAAAGAGGACTCCTACGGGCAGACGCTCCTCGGGAGGACTGGTGACCGTTCCGATGAATTCACCCGGTTGGACGGGTGGGGGAGAGGAAGCGGGAATATCCGTCATGATCATGAACCAAAGTTGACTTGGGGAACGCCGGTCGCACCTTCTTCGGCCTTAAAATAAGATTCTTCGCGTGCGTAGCCAAAGAGTTTCGCCAAGACGTTCGTCGGAAAGCGGCGGACAAAGACATTGTAGGCCTTGACGGCTTCGTTATAGCGCATGCGTTCGACCGCGACGCGATTTTCCGTTCCCGCCAATTCATCCTGCAGGGCCAAAAAGTTCTGGTTGGCCTTGAGGTCAGGGTAGCGCTCAGAAATGGCCAGCAGCCGGCCCAATGCGGACGTCAGCTGATCATGGGCCGCAATTTTATCGGGGATGGTTCCGGCGCCGGAGAGTTTTGCGCGTGCCTCGGCGACATCGGTAAAAATCTGGTTTTCATGTTGGGCATATCCCTTGACCGTTGCGACCAGGTTCGGAATCAAATCATTTCGTCGCTGAAGGACATTCTCCACTTGTGACCACGCGGTTTGCACCGATTCATGCAACGTCACCAGTTGGTTGTATTTTCCCGAACAACTCCCATAGCCCGCGAGCACGATCACCGCAACAATACCGAGTACAATCCATTTCTTTTTCATTTTCCTCTACCTCCCCTTGCCCCTCCTTACAAAGGAGGGGATAGGTGTCAAGCAACGCGCTCATGCTTACCACCCTCGCGATGATCCGCCGCCGCCGGAGCGGCCGCCACCGAAACCACCAAATCCGCCGGACCCTCCGAATCCTCCAAACCCGCCAAAAAATCCACCGCCACCCCTTCTTCCCCAGGGTGAATATCCCAGAAACCATCGCGGAAGAAAGAAGAGGGAGAAAAAGAGAAGCAGCAGAAGAAGTTTCACGTATCCGGGTACCGCGATCATGGCCGGTTCACGATCCTGGATACCAACTTCTTGAAATGCTCGTTCGAGATCGAAAGGGATGCCTTCTTTTTCCACGATTGTTTTGAGCAGCGCCAAGGTTCCCATGGCGATGCCATCATTATAGTCACCGGCCTTGAAGGAGGGGACGGCGTAGGTGTCCAAGATTCGACCGGCAAGGGCATCGTTGATTGTCCCTTCAAGACCATAGCCGACTTCCACGCGGACGCGTCGATCATTGGGGGCGACGAGAAAGAGGAGACCGTTGTCCTTTCCCTTTTTGCCGATGTTCCACTGTGCAAAGAGATCGGCCGCGACATCTTCAATGGTGCGACCTTCCAGGGAAGAGAGGGTGGCGACGGCAATTTCAATGCTACTCTCTTTTTCAAATGAGGTCAGGACCGAATTCAGACGCGCGCGTTCGGTGGCGTCAAAGACGCCCGCAAAATCGTTGACGAACCCTCGGGGTTCAGGGAAAGTCGCCGCCGCAAAGAGGGAGATCGACAGAACAAAAGGAGAGAGTCCTATGCATATGAAACGCATGATGGTGGTGGGCATGGTCATCGTGGCCTCGTTCGCCGGGTGTAAGTCAAAGGCACCAGAGTCGTCAACAGCAACTCCAGCAGAGGAGAACACCATGACCGCTTCAACCACGACGTGGACCGCACCAACGACATCCAGCGTCGACCCGACAAAGAAGTACACGGCCATGATCACAACATCAAAGGGAGAGATTGTCTGCGAACTCGATGCAAAGGCAGCACCGCTCTCGGTGACTAATTTTAAATATTTGGCTGATGGTGGGTTTTATAATGGACTTACCTTTCATCGTGTTGTTGCGGGTTTTGTCGTTCAAGGCGGTGATCCGACGGCCACCGGATCGGGTGGTCCGGGGTATACGATTCCCGCCGAAATTGGCCTCGCCCATGTGAAGGGGGCGCTCGCCTGGGCACGCACGGGTGACGACGTGAATCCCGAACGCCGTTCGAGTGGTTCGCAATTTTACATCACCCTGGATGCAACTCCGTTTCTTGATGGCCAATACTCCGTTTTTGGTCGTACGATTTCTGGACAGGATATTGTCGACAAAATTCAACGCGGCGATGTGATTGAATCGATCAAGGTGACGGTGGAGTAGTTAAAACTCTTCCGCTGGAAGTTCGGACGATTCGAAGTCACGCTCGAAAAATTCTCCAGCACGGTCAGCGGTTCCGCCTTGTCCCAGGGCGTTTGCCTGGGGACGTGCCCCAAAGAGGGCAGAACCACCGGCAAGTTGTGAGAGCTCACCGCTCGGAAAATCAGCGGGCTTCGCAAAATCTTTGGCCTCCCATCCTTCGGTTGCCTGCTTCATAAACGAGAGAAAAATCGGAACAGCCGTTTTGCCGCCGGTCTCTCCCTTGCCGATGGGTTTGGGTTCATCGAAGCCGACCCACACGCCAGCGACGAGATCAGGCACAAAACCAATAAACCACGCGTCGGTTTCGTCATTCGTCGTCCCTGTTTTTCCCGCTGCCGGTTTTCCGAGCTCACGGACGCGCCACGCCGTTCCTCGTGTTGCCACGTCTTTCAGGAGTTGCGTCATGAGGTACGCCGTCTGTGGCGTCATGACGTGACCCAAGGGAATCGCCGATCCGTAGAGCGTTTTGAGTTCGAGGTCGGTAAGAATGAGTTTGTCTTTTCCGAGCGTTCCTTGTTCTCGTGCAAAAAGTTCAGCATTCAAATCGGAGAGTTGGACCTTCGCGATCGCCTGTCGCACCGCATCGGCGGTATCGCTCTGCTGTGCTGCTTCAGGTGTCGACAGTTCGGGAGAAGGAAGTGAGTGTTGCGGACTGGATTCTTCAAGAATGTTCCCCCGGTGGTCTTCAACGCGGGAGATGAAGCGCGGTTCATGAAGAATGCCGCCGTTGGCAAAGACGGCATACGCATTCACGAGCTCGGAGAGGTAGGCCCCGTTGGCGCCCAGCGCCATCGAGAGGTATTTGTCGATGGGACTCGTGATGCCGCATTTTCGAACGTAGCCGGTGAGGTAATGGGTTCCGATGTCGTACGTGATTTTGACTGTGGGGAGGTTGCGCGAAAAAACGAGGGCATCCGCAAACGACGTTGCCCCCTTGTACTCATTGCCGTAATTTTTGGGACTCCAGAACATTTTTTCACCGACTTGATACGTCATCGGTTCGTCGACAATCGTGGTGCGAAACGTGTAGCCCTTGTCGAGCGCTGCGGCATAGACAAACGGTTTGAACGACGAGCCCGTTTGACGCAGCGACTGGGTCGCACGGTTGAATTCACTTTTTCGAAAATCGGTTCCTCCCACCATCGCCACGACGTCTCCCGTGTGGGGATCGATGGCAGAAAAGGCGCCTTCCACTTTCGGTTCCTGCGTGAGGTCAAAGGTGCTGTCGGGACGC
Source organism: Deltaproteobacteria bacterium (assembly GCA_016203825.1). Taxonomy (GTDB): domain Bacteria; phylum UBA10199; class UBA10199; order 2-02-FULL-44-16; family 2-02-FULL-44-16; genus JACQMA01. The sequence goes on from JACQMA010000098.1 coordinate 7,320, forward strand.
TGACGAACGGAGATGATATCGCCGACCTTGAGGATGCGCCGCGGCTCCGTGACATAATTGCCGTCATCGTAACCGGTGACTTCGGTGTTGAAGCGTCGAGCCCACTTGTAGCCGTCGTGCGAAATACGTCCTTCGGCAGACCCCATCGCAATGATGACCTGGTTTCCATCGAAACCCGTGACGATGGCTTCATAGAGGCGGTTGTTCTCGATCGATAAAGGACGGGGAGTCGTGGCGCGCTCTGGTGGCCACAGGATTGTAGCGCGATCTTGTTGAGAACGGAGTTGGACATCCATCGTGGTGATCGTTTCGGGGATGTCCTCTGACTCGACGTGACGGAGAGGACCGCGAAAACCCTGACGCATTTCGAGGCGACGAATGCCATCCAGCAGCGACGCGCGGGCGAGGCGCTGAAGTTTCAGGTCGAGCGTCGTCTGGATCTTCAAGCCCTGATGGTAGAGGGCTTCATCACCATAGCGTTCCTTCATGAGGCGACGCACATGCTCCACAAACCATGCGGCGTCGTCGTCAAAGGCGTCCTTGTCGAGACCGGCGACATACACGGTGAGGGGTTCCTGATATGCGGCTTCCATTTCTGTCTGCGTAATGTGGCCATGCTGAAACATGCGATTCAGAACGTGTTCTTGGCGAAGCCGCGCCGCAGATGGATTGACGGTGGGGGCATAACGAGCGGGTGCGGTGGGCAGCCCCGCGATGAGGGTGATTTCGCCGAGGGTGAGTTGGTCGAGGTCCTTGTGAAAATAATTGCGCGCTGCTGCCTTGATTCCGTAGGCGCGATTTCCCAGAAAAATTTGATTCACGTAGAGAGTCAGGATTTGTTCCTTGGTGAGCGTCCGTTCGAGGCGTGTGGCCAAAATTGCCTCGCGAATTTTGCGGTAGAACGTGCGTTCGGGAGACAGTAGCAGGGCGCGCGTCACTTGCTGCGTGATCGTACTCCCCCCCTGGGAAATATTGCCCGAACGAACATTGGCGACGAAGGCGCGCAAGATCGCGCGCATGTCGATGCCCTTGTGTTCAAAAAAACGGTCGTCTTCGGAATCGATAAAGGCCTGAAGGATGCGCGTGGGAATCTGGTCGTAGGGAACGAACATGCGGCACTCCGTCCAGAACTCGCCGATCCTGGTTCCATCGCGGGCGAAGACTTCACTGATCACCGGGGGATGATAGTCTTCGATCGAGTGGATATCGGGGAGGCCTCGCGCGAAGAAGATATAGATGATGATGGTGACGAGACCGCTGAAGATCGCAATGCCGCCGATGAGTGCGAGGAGGCTCGTCGCGAGGCGATAGGTTCCGGTGAGGATGCGTGCTGGAATTTTGAGCAAAGACCCGATGTTCACTGTTATTCCCGCCTCCGCCAAGGC
>JACQMA010000093.1 GCA_016203825.1 Deltaproteobacteria bacterium
GTAATACATATAGAGCATGAGTGAAACGCTCCGGAAAAAACGGGGGAGGCCGCGGAAGGGTGATGAACGGCGTGTGCGAACGTCGCTCACACTTCGGCCCGATCATGTCGTATGGTTACAAACCCAAGCGGCAGAGAACGGCACCACCGTGAGCGGTATGATCGAACAGCTTATATGCAATGAGCAACAGCGTGCAGAGCATGTTTCCACGCCTGCTCAGCTTCGATTTTCCCTTCCTCATGAAGCCTTGATCCATTTTTGTCGCGAATATCGCGTGAAGAAACTCTCTCTCTTTGGTTCAATCCTGAGAAATGACTTTACCCCCAAAAGTGACATTGATGTTTTGATTGAATTTGAATTGGGTCACGATCCGACCTATTTCACGGTGGTCGAGATGGAGGAAAAGCTCTCTCGAATGCTTGGGGGGCGAAAAATTGATCTCAAAACAGCGCAAGAGCTCAGCCAGCACCTCCGCCCGCAGGTATTAAAAGAAGCCGAGGTTGTCTATGCCGCTTAAAAAAACTCATACCGATTTCGACATCGTACGCGTGCGCCACATGCTGGAAGCGTCCCAAGAGGCATTGGCATTCATCAAGGGACGTGGGCGTTCCGATCTGGACCATGATCGTCAGCTTCTCCTTTCGCTCATCAAGGAACTCGAAATGATTGGCGAGGCGGCAAGCAAAGTGAGTCCTGAATTTTGCAAACGGCATCCTTCGGTACCGTGGGGCGTCATTGTCCGTACTCGCCATCGTCTGATTCATGGTTATTTCGATATTGACCGAGACATCGTTTGGAAAACGGTCGAGCAAGAATTACCGAAACTGGCAGAACTTCTTCAGAAAGTGCTCACATGACCTCTCGTCGGTTGGCGTTTGCGTCTCGTGAATTTCGACTCTTCTGGTCCGCGCGATTTCTTTTTTTGGCATCCCACTACGCCCTTGCGGTCGTCATTGCCCAGTATGTCTATGAACGGACCCATCGACCACTCGATCTGGGGTTCATCGGTCTTGCCGTTTTCCTTCCACGTTTTTTACTTGCTCTCGTAGCAGGGCAGGTCGCCGATCGTTTCGATCGCCGCCATGTGGTCCTCATGTGCCGTGCGACGCATCTTGCGGCGTTGTGTGCACTATTCCTTGCGCACCTTGGTGGTCCTATCCCGCTCCCGGTTATTTATACATTTCTCGCGGTGACCGGTGCGGTTATTGCATTTGATGGATCGGCGAGTATGGCGATCGTTCCGCAACTGGTCCCTGCCGATCACTTTACGAATGCCGTCACGTGGAATTCGTCGGCGATCCAACTCGCGATGGTCTTGGGACCGGCATTTGGCGGTTGGCTCTATGGTTTTGGCGGTCTGACCAGTGCCTTTGTGGTGACCATCGTGATGCGCTGCATTTCGGTGCTGTGTATCGCATCGATGCGAACGCGAACGGAAAAACTGGATGCGTCTCCAGCATCATGGGCAACCCTGATGGCGGGGGTCCATTACGTCGTGAAGAACCGCCTGATCCTCGGAGCGATTTCACTCGATCTCTTTGCGGTCCTGCTTGGGGGTGCGGTGGCATTGTTACCGGTCTATGCGAACGATGTCTTGGATGTAGGAGCAAAAGGTTTAGGGGTTTTGCGGGCAGCACCTTCCATCGGTGCCGTGGCGATGTCGCTTCTACTCGCCCGTTACCCGATTCGTCGTGACACCGGTCAAAAGATGCTGTGGTGTGTTGCGATTTTTGGTCTCGCAACAGTTGGATTTGGTTTGTCGCAACATTTTTTCCTCTCCCTCTTTTTTCTTGCGGTCCTCGGTGCGGCAGACATGGTCAGCATGGTCGTTCGTGGTGTCCTCGTCCAGATGGAAACGCCGCATCACATGCGAGGTCGTGTGTCGGCCGTGAATTTTGTCTTTATCGGTGCATCGAATGATTTGGGCGAATTTGAATCTGGGATCACGGCCCACTGGTTTGGAACCGTTCCCGCCGTGGTCCTTGGTGGTGTGGGGACACTGCTGGTCGTTGCACTCTGGGCCAAAAAGTTTCCCGAAATCCGGCGTTATTCCAGTTGAGATGAAGGGGTTTACAAGCGCAATCGGCGTGTTATGAGGCGCCCCCTATGGTCATTTATGATCTTGAGTGTCCCTTAGGACATCGGTTTGAGGGTTGGTTCCCCAGTTGCCAAGCCTTTGAAGACCAACACCGTCACAACCTTGTGGTTTGCGCCGTGTGTGGTGTGAATGCTGTCAGACGCCTTGCCACGGGTGGGCACTTGGTTGCATCACGCGGTGAAAAGGTAGTGATCACTCCAGCGACAGAAACGCCGAAACCAGTTGAGCAAACACCAACAGAGCTCCCGGTCGATCCCGTTACTTTTCTTAAAACACTCCACCACGTTGTCAAAAAACATTGTGTCGATGTGGGTTCGAAATTTGCCGAGCGAGCGATTGCGATGCAGCGCGGCGAAGTGCCGGTTGAACCAATTGCGGGGAGTGCAACGGTGGCCGACATCAAAAAGATGGACAACGA